>JACRCT010000158.1 GCA_016218885.1 Deltaproteobacteria bacterium
CCTGGGACCTGGCTGAGCGCGGAGATGGATCTGCGCGCCTCGGAGCTCGGCTTGTTCGACCAATCGGAGACCAGCAGCCGCACGCCCACGCCCCGCGCAGCCGCGCGCCGCAGCGCCCGGTCGAGCTCGAGGAAGAGGCTGCCGTCATAGGACTTGGTCTTGTAGGTGAGCAGCTGGATCCCGAGCTCCGACCGTGCCTGGTCGATGAGCCTGACCAGCTTGGGGAGGTCCCACTCCGCCTCGTCCGGCAGCCAACCCTTGGGGCTGGCCACGAAGGTGACGGTCTCCCCGGTGAAGAGGCGCACCGCGTCGGCGTCGGGTCGGCGCACGATGCGCAGATTGGCGGGCGCGCCGCCGGCGAACTCCCAGTCGGTCTCGAAGACATCCAGCAGCGCCCCGGCGACCCGCTTCGACCGGATGCGGACGCCCATCTCCTGGATGTGCTCCAGGGAGCGCCAGTCGAAGTTCTGGCTTCCGAGGTAGGCCTCACGCCGGTCGATCACCATGTACTTGGCGTGCTGCACCCCCCCCATGAGCTTCTGCACCGCCAGCTTGCGCAGCTGGAGGCCGGCCTGGCCGGTGAGCGCATCGAGGGTTTCCGGATACTTCGCGGCGACGGACTCGTCGACCAGGAAGCGCACGCGCACGCCTCGGGCGACCGCCGCACGCAGCGCTCCGATGATCGGAGTGAGGCGGCTGGGGGGCTGATCGCTGGTGTAGAAGTGGGAAAGGTCGATGGCGCGCGTGGCGGCGTTGATCATCTCCAGCCAGACCCCATCGGCGTTGGGGATGTCCGGCAGGTCGAGCGTGGTCTCCGTCGGCGCCGACTCAGCCAGCGTGATCGTCGAGCCGTCTTCGATCTCTCCGGGCGCCGCCTTGCGCGGCCGCAGCCGCGGTCCCGCGCAGGCCACCATCTCGAGCAGCAAGCCCCCCAGGACGACCCACCGCAGGGCGACGCCATGGCTCGTCATCTCGTGCGACCTCCACTCCGCGTCCAGCGCATCGTCATGTCTTCGGCCTCTTCTTCGCTCCAGGGAGCAGGGCGCTCACCTTCTGGCGCAGCGCGCCCACCCGTCGATCCGCTCGCCGCAGCATCGGGAGCTCGAACATGGATTTCGCCAGCGCCCGAGCCAGCTCGAGCGGGGTCGAGCCACGCGCTTCCACGCCTACCCGTACGCCCTCGAGATTGTCCTCGAGCGCTCCACGGGCGACGGTCATCTTGCCGTCGGAGCGTATCTCGACGACGAGCCGCGCCACGACGGGGAGCTGCTCCTGGGAGCGCTCGAGGGCATGACCCTTGGAAGGCGTGAGCCCCTTCGGCGCATCTGCCTGATCGTCGTCGCGTCGCTCGGACATGCCCCCCATGAAGCGCAGGTCCCTTCAGGAGTGCAAGCTCGCGTGCGGCGACGGTTGCCTTCCCGCCCTGCCTCGGTGTTTGCTTTCGCCACCATGACCCAACAGGCTCCCACCGTTGCCGAGTCGCCTCCTCCTGGGAACGGGGCCCCGGGCCGCAAGTCCCGGAAGCTCACCGTGGCGCTGGTCGGCGCTCTCGCCCTCCCCGCGCTCGCGGGAGGAGGGTGGTTTCTGGCGTTCCACGGGACCGATCCCAGAGAGGTCTGCGAGCATCTGCTCGTGCTCGGCGAGAGCAAGGTCAGCGAGCGCGAGGGGATCCAGAGCCTCCTCGGCAAGCCGGTGCTAGGCGTCCCTCTCGTCCTGGCAGACTCCGTCGAGGACCAATGCCTGTGGCACTTCGAGGCCCTGAAGAAGACCCTCAGCTGCGGCAAGTACCGGCAAGTCGCCAGCTGCTCCGGACAGGCCGAAAGCGCCGCGGCTCTTGCCGAGTGCCTCGGTGCCGCTCCTCCCACGGGCACGCCGGCGATTCACAGCGACAGCTACGGCAACTAGTCCCTTCGCCGCGTTGCCAGGGATCTCCGCTGGCCTCGTTCACAAGGTCGGCCACGCCGCACTACCGTTCAGCCCGAGCGCAGGCCCGCGAAGCGGGCCGGAGTCGAGGGCCGGAGTCGAGGGCCAACCCTGTGTAATCCCAAGAGCCCCTCGACTTCGGGCTCGCGCTGCTCGCCCTACGCTCGGGGCGACCGGTGGCCCGCTACTGGCCGACCTTGCCAACGAGGCCTCTCCGCTGCTTTGAAGAAGATCGCCGGCTGTCCCTGAGGAGAAGGCAGGGATGGCGGCCTGGACGGAGCCTGGTGGCGCCGATCGGTGTCATTGCGCGCTGGCACCAGCCCTCCTTCGGGTAGCAGGAAGCGAGGTCGCGATGGGCCGGCGCAGCAGCCAGTCCACGATCCGCACCTCACTCAATGCGTCGCCTACCACGTGCAGCCCGGACTCCATCCCCCCGGAGCTCCGCGCGTCCTCGCACGCCACCACCTTGGTGCCGAGATAGGACGAGTGGCAGAAGCGAGCGCTCTCACCGTCGATGCGCAGGAAGCCGACGTGCCAGTCGAGGCCGACCACGTACAGGCCATCGCCCAAGAGGCGGGTCCGATGGACGACCTGCTCGTTCGACTGGTGCTTGAGCCTAAGGACGCGCTCAGCAGGGGTGAGGGTGCGCACGATGTGCTCGCTGGCCTGCTGCGCCAACCGGACCCGCTCGATCCTGAGCCCGGCATCCCGCAGGACGGTGGTGACGAAGTAGCCGCAGGCGATGGTCCCCTCCCCTGGGCGCTCGGACGCGCCGTAGAACTCCCAGGGAGTGCCATACCAGGCAGGGATGAGCTCGCGGTCGATGGCCTCGAGCAGCAGCTCTCGAGCCTGGCTCAGGATCCGCCGGCGCTCGCCGCGCCTTTCGGCCTTGGAATACCGGGCGGCGAGGCGTGAGCGCTCGGCGGCAAGCCGGGCGATCGTCTCGTCATAGGTCGGCGGCGAGAGCTGGCCGGCGTCGACTGCGAGGAGCGTGGCGACAACGGTGACGGGAACGAGGGCGGGGAGCATGCCCTCGCCCTCCGCAATTCCGGCGCCAGGAACCACTCGAGGCAGGCCGGCATCGAGCGCCGCCGCCGGGAGGAAAGGCACGTTGCCAGATGCAAAGCACCGTTACTCGCGAAGCGAAGTCTACGACTCAAGACTCAAGACTCAAGACTCACAACTCAAGACTCAAGACTCAAGACTCACAACTCAAGACTCACGACTCATGACTTACGACTCATGACTCCACTCCCGACTCGCCGCTCGCGACTGCCTGACCGCAAGCGCCCGGGCTCGCAAGGAACTCCTTGGAGAACGCCGCGAAGCGTCCCTCCTCGATGGCCTGGCGCACCTGGCGCATGAGCTCGACGAAGTAGTGCACGTTGTGCAGGGTGTTCAGGCGCATCGCGAGGATCTCCTGCGTCGCGAACAGGTGGCGCAGGTAGGCCCGGCTGAAGGTCTTGCAGGTGTAGCAACTGCAGCGCGGGTCGACCGGGCGCTCGTCGCGGGCGTACTGGGCGTTGCGGATGACGACCTTGCCCTCGCTGGTGAAGAGCAGCCCGTTTCGGGCGCAGCGGGTGGGAAGGACGCAGTCGAACATGTCCACGCCCAGCCCGACGCAGGTCACCAGGTCCACCGGCGTCCCGACGCCCATCAGGTAGCGGGGCTTGTCCTGGGGCAGCAGCGGGGCGCTGTAGGCCACCCCGGCGTGCATCGCCGCCGGCTCCTCTCCCACGCTATAGCCGCCCAGCGCGTAGCCCGGGAGGTCGACCGCGCAGACCTCCTCCGCGTGCCGCTTGCGCAGGTCCTCGAAGAGGCCTCCCTGGACGATGCCGAAGAGCGAGCTGTGCTCGCGCTTCCAGGCCTTGGCGCAGCGGTGCAGCCACGCCGTGGTGCGCCGTAGGGACTCCTCGAAGTACGGCCGCGGGCTCTTGGCGTTGGGGCACTCGTCGAAGGCCATGATGATGTCCGCGCCCAGGGCCTCCTCCACGGCGATGACGCTCTCCGGGCTGAACAGGTGCTTGGAGCCGTCCAGGTGCGAGCGGAAGGTCACGCCCTCCTCGGTGATCACCCGGCGCTCGGCGAGCGAGAAGACCTGGAAGCCGCCGGAGTCGGTGAGCATGGCGTTGGGCCAGGAGATGAACCGGTGCAGGCCGCCCATCTCGCGCACCAGCTCGTGCCCGGGCCGCAGGTACAGGTGGTAGGTGTTGCCCAGGATGATGCGCACGTCGTCGCGGGCGAGGTCGTCGGGCCCCAGCGCCTTGACCGAGCCGACCGTCCCCACCGGCATGAACACCGGGGTCTCCACCACGGCGTGCGGGGTGTGCAGGCGCCCGCGGCGGGCGCGGGTCGCAGGGTCTTTGTGGAGCAGCTCGAAGCGGACGAGGTGGGATGCAGACAAGGAGGCTCCTTCAGAGGATGAGCATCGCGTCGCCGTAGGAGAAGAACCGGTAGCGGCGCTCGACGGCCTCGCGGTAGGCGCCGAGCATCCGCTCGCGGCCGGCGAGGGCGCAGACGAGAAGCAGCAGGGTGGATCCGGGCAAATGGAAGTTGGTGAGCAGCGCGTCGGCGGCGCGGAAGGTGTAGCCCGGATAGATGAAGAGCTCGGAGACCCCGGAGCCGACGGCCGGGCCTGCGCAGGCGCCGGCGAAGGAGGACTCGAGGGTGCGCAGCGCGGTCGTCCCCACGGGGATCACGCGCCCTCCCCTCGCGCGGGTGCGCGCGAAGGCCTGGGCCGCCTCGGCGCCGACCTCGTAGCGCTCGGCGTGCATGTGGTGCTGCTCGATCTCCTGGACACGGATGGGCAGGAAGGTCCCGGCGCCGACGTAGAGAGTCACCCGGGCGATCTCCACCCCCATCGTCCGGACCTTCGCGAGCAGGGCGTCGGTGAAGTGGAAGCCGGCGGTCGGCGCCGCGGCGGCCCCCGGTCGGGCGGCGAAGACGGTCTGGTAGCGGTCGCGGTCCGCGGCGCCCGGCTCGCGCTTGATGTAGGGCGGCAGGGGGATCCTACCGACGCGCTCGAGCTCCCGTCCGAAGTCCTGCGCGTCGAAGCGGACGTCGTAGCTGCCATCGCCCAGCGCTGCCAGGACCTCGGCTCCCAGACCCTCGAAGTCGAGCCGCATGCCCGGGCGGATGGCCTTGGAGGCCTGACCGATGCAGCGCCACGACGCGCCTTGGGGGTCGCCCAGCGGCATGGTGAGGACCAGCTCGACCTTGCCGCCGGTATCCACCTTCCTGCCCAGCAGGCGAGCGGGAATGACCTTGGCATCATTGAGGACGAGCAGGTCGCCCTCGCGCAGGTACTCGGTCACCTCACGGAACGCGCGGTGCTCGATCCTCCCGTCGCTCCGGCGCAGGACGAGCAGGCGTGAGGCGTCACGCTCGGCGAGCGGCTCCTGGGCGATCAGCTCCTCGGGCAGCGCGTAGTCGAAGTCCTCGAGCTTCATCGGGCGCTGCTAATACATCTTCCGGATCTCGGCGCCCACGTAATAGTGCTCGAGGATCTTGCGATAGCCCCATCCCTGCTCCGCATAGGCCTTGGCGCCCCACTGGCACATGCCGGTGCCGTGGCCGTGGCCCCGTCCCTTGAGCTGGAAGCCGCCGCCCTTGCGCTCGGCCTCGAAGTCGAGCGAGCGGAGCTTGTCGTAGCCGACCGCCTTGCGCAGCTCGACGCCCGAGACGACGACCTTGCCCGAGGCCGAGGCGAGCAGCACCTTCTTCGCCCTCCCGGTAGGCGTGCGCTCCAGCACCTCCAGGTCCTTCACGCCCTTGGCGAGCGACTTGAAGTCCGACGCGCCGAGCTTGAGCTCCCACTGCGTCCTGGGCTGCGTGTCGCAGGCGCAGTCCACCGACTTCAGGTAGGGCAACGGCCGCCCCAGCGCCTCGCTGCCTGACTCGGTGTGCCCACCGCAAGAGGCGTGGAAGTAGGCCTCGATGGGCTCCATCTTCCAGACGAGAACCTCCCCCTCCGTGGCCTTCACGATCTGCCGGGTCTTCGCGTCCTCGGCCTTGGCGCCGCCGTAGACCTGGTGCAGCACCGTCGCCCCCAGGTGATAGGGCTTGCCCCAGGCCTCGATCTTGCGGCGCACGGCGTAGGTGCGGGCGGCCACGGCTTGAGCCTTGAGGGCCTCCAGAGGGAAGCTGCGCGGCATCTCCGAGCCGAGGACCGCGGCGAGGTAGTCCTCGAGCGGGAGCACGTTGATGGCGATCAGCCCCTTCTCGCTGCGGCGCACCTCGATCTGCCCGCGCACCGGCTGCTCGGCCACCGTCACGAACTCGTCGGAGCGGAACTTGACGCCGTCGGCGTCGCGGACCTCGGCGCCGTCGAGCATCATCTTCCCCGCCGAGAGGTAGACCACCGATCTGCCGCCCGGCGCCGGGGCGTATTTCCCGCCGGCCTCCAGGCGGCGCACCTCGAGCCCCTGGCCCGCCAACGTGATCTC
>JACRCT010000015.1 GCA_016218885.1 Deltaproteobacteria bacterium
AAATGCGCGCCGAACGATCGCACAATCGTTCGCCGAGGACCGGCCTTCTGCCTACTCCATAGACGCCTAGCCATTCGCCTGCTTGATGAGCCGTTGTGCGAGCTACGCTTCTCCGTGACCAACAGAGTGCGCTTTCTTGCCTGCTGCCGGGGCGCTCCTCAGCTTGAACGAGGAGCGGAGGAGACTCATGGCGCGCTGGTTGCTCGGGGCTGCCCTCGTTGGGCTCGTCGCGGCTTGTGATGGGACGGAGAGCACCGGCTCGGCCGTCGGGGACCCGGATGCGGGGCTGGTCGAACCCGATGCAGGCTCCCAGGGCGGCGAGGAGGACGCCGGCGTCCCAGACGCTGCTCTCTCTCCTGACGCGGGCGCGGGCCCTGACGCCAACATCCCCGAACCCTCCGTCCAGGGCTGGACGTTCTATGGAACCTCCCAGGGCGGGCCATCCCAGGTGCGGGGTGTCACTGCGGATGAGGGAGGCAACGTCTGGGTCGCCGGTGGCGCCCAGGGGCTGTACCTGCTGCGACCGGGGTCGCGCACCTTCGAGCGCTTCACACAGGGCGATGGCCTGTACGCGGTCGGAACCTTCGAGGTGATCTCCGTCTCGGGCGGTCCGGCGGGCACGGTCTTCGTCGGCTACCAGGGCTGGGACCCTCCGGGCGACTACGGCTGCGAGGACGAGTGGGATCGGCCCGATGGGATCGACCCTGCCCCCAGTGTCTACAAGAGCGGTGACGCCGACCGGGTCACGCTCTCCGGAGGCGGCATCCAAGTCCAGCACTACGACATCTCCAGCCCGACCGGCTTCGTCGCCGCGGAGCCGCGCGGCCGCGAGAAGCTCTGCACCGTCTACCGCATCCTCTATGACGCTCACTCCCAGAGCGTGTGGTTCGGCGGCAACCACGCCTACGCCTGGGGCGATCCCGCTTCCGCGCGAGTCATGGAGCATGCACACCCCCTGCTCAACGGCTTCGTCAGCGAGACCATCGATCACGAGTACGCCCTGACCGGCGGCTATTACGGCCTGGCAGTGGAGCCCACCGGCGATCTCTGGGTAGGCGGGATCTACCGCTCGCAGCGCTGCCCGGCAGGGCTCAAGGGCTCGGGGTTCTGGGACTGCGAGTCGCAGGGCTCGCTGTCCTCTGGCGAGTACGCCCTCGACTGGTGGCCCGACCTGGTGCACGTCGACTCTCGCCCTCGCCAGCGCACCGACGATCGGGTGTCCGGGCTCGCGCGAGGCCTCGACGGCTCGCTCTGGATCGGCTCCTTCGTGAATGGCCTCGCGCGCCGCCTGCCCGACGGCGAGGTGGAGCTCATCACCGCCGGGCTGGTCGACCCGAATCGAGTCTCCTCGGTCGCAGTGGACCCGTCCGACGGCTCGGTCTGGGTGGGAGCCACGCGCGGCGGCCTGACCCGAATCCATGGCACGGTGCTCAAGGCCTGGGACGGCTCCGTCCTCGGTGGGCGGGCCTCGAGCGAGATCACCGATATCCAGGTCGACCGCTCGGGGACCTCACGGCGGATCCTGGTGGCTTTCCGCAACGGCTCGATCGGCATCTACGAGGGGCCGTGACGCTCTTGCGGGGGCTGGGCAGGGTGCCGGTCTGCGGCTGGCGCGTGTGACGCGCTGGCGCCAAGGCGGCGGCTCGCCATTTCGGACGGAGACACCGGGAATTGCGGGCCTGCTCCTGCGGGTCTGTAAGCCGGTGCGCGAGGCGGTAGCGGAGGCAGAGACTTGGTTGCCGCAGGGGCGAAAGTGCGGTAGCCATCCTGCCACCTTCCACCCGCAGTCTGACGTGAGGGCAATGCCATGGTGAACGTCGCAATCAACGGATTCGGCCGCATCGGCCGCCAGGTCGTGGGCGCCATGCTGGAGAAGGGCGTCCTGGGCAAGGAGCTCAACGTCGTCGCGGTGGTCGATGTCTCGACCGACGCCGACTACTTCGCCTACCAGCTCCGCTACGACTCGGTCCACGGCCGCTTCAAGGGCGAGGTCCGCACCGAGAAGAGCAAGCCCGACGCCAAGGAGAACGACGTCATCGTCGTCAACGGCTGCAAGATCAAGTGCCTGCCCGCCGCCAAGGACCTCTCGCTGCTGCCGTGGAAGGCGATGAACGTCGACCTGGTCATCGAGGGCACGGGCCTGTTCACCGAGGCCGACCTGGCGCGCGGCCACCTCGCCGCCGGCGCCAAGAAGGTCCTCATCACCGCGCCGGGCAAGGGCGTGGACGTCAAGACCCTCGTCATGGGCGTCAACGACGAGGAGTACGACCCCCGCAAGCACCACATCGTCTCCAACGCCTCCTGCACCACCAACTGCCTGGCTCCGGTGGTGCACGTGCTCCTCAAGGAGGGCTTCGGCATCGAGACCGGCCTGATGACCACCATCCACTCCTACACCGCGACGCAGAAGACGGTGGATGGCCCCAGCAAGAAGGACTGGCGCGGCGGCCGGGCGGCGGCGATGAACATCATCCCCTCCTCGACCGGCGCGGCGAAGGCGGTGGGCGAGGTGCTCCCCGCCACCAAGGGCAAGCTGACCGGCATGGCCTTCCGCGTGCCGACCGCGGACGTCTCCGCGGTGGACCTCACCATCCGCACCACCCGGGATACCTCGATCGACGAGATCGACAAGGCGATGAAGAACGCCTCCCAGACCTACCTCACGGGGATCCTGGGCGTGACCAGCGAGGAGCTGGTCTCCACCGACTTCATCCACGACGACCGCAGCTCCATCTACGACT
>JACRCT010000179.1 GCA_016218885.1 Deltaproteobacteria bacterium
AGCCCTTCGAGCACGCCAGAGACGAGCGCGGAGAGGTCGGAGAGGCCAGCGCCTGCCCCGAAGTCATCCTCGATCTGGTGCATCAGCGCCGCCACCTCGGCCAGGCCCATCATCGCCGCCGAGCCCTTCAGCGAGTGCAACGAGGACCGGACGTCTTCCGAGAGCCGCGCGCGTGTGGCGGCTTCCGACGTCACCTCCAGCGAGAGGAGGTCGCGGGTGAGCCGAGCGACGGTCTCCGCCGCCTCGCCCCGGAAGACCGCGTGCACCGCTTCCATATCTTCTCGTCGGGAGGCCATGGGCCTTAGAGCCTCTTGAGCATCTCGGTCAGCCGGTCGCACAGCTCCTGGAGGTCCCGCGCCACGGCTTCCAGCTGCTTGATGCCGGCCACCGAGTCGGTGCTCGCCTGCGTGATGTTGGACATCGCGCCGCAGACCTGATCGATGCCGATGGATTGCTGGCGCGTGGCGACGGCTATCTCCTTGGCGGCCTGGGATGAGTCGCCGATGGACTGGTTGAGCTTGCCGATGTGCTGCCCGGCCGCCGAGGCCAGGCGCACGCCCTGCTCCACCTGCGCGCTGCCCTCCTCGGTGGCTCGGACCACGGTGCGGATGACCTTCTGGACCTCGCCCAGCACGGTGCGGATCTGTTGGGTGGACCGCTTGGAGTGCTCGGCGAGCCTGCGCATCTCCACCGCCACCACCGCGAAGCCCCGGCCGGAGTCGCCTGCCTTGGCGGCCTCGATGGAGGCGTTGAGGGCCAGCATGTTGATCTGGTCGGCCAGCTCGTTGACCGTGGTCGCGATCTCCCCAATGGTCGAGGCCTGGTCGCTCAGCTTGAGGACGCTGTCGGCGATGCCCGCGACACGCTCCCGGATGGCGTCGATGGCCTTGACGCTCTGGTCGACGGTGTCCACGCCCTCGCGGGAGATGGCCTCGGCGCGGTCGGCGAGGTCGATGACCGTCTGGGCCTGCTCCGCGGACTGCTGCGCCGCGTGGCTGATCTCCTTGACGGTGGTCATGGTCTCGGTCACCGCCGCCGACTGCTCGCTGAGGCTGGCGTTCTGCTGGCTGGCCGTGGCGAGCAGCTGCGGGGTCACGCTGGCGAGCTGGGTGGCCGCGTCCTCGACCCCGGTGATCTCCTGGAGCATGCAGTACAGGCCCACCACCTCGCGGGTCGTCTTGCGCAGGGGCCCGATTCTCAGGGCAAAGCGGGCGTTGCCATCGGCGCGCACCAGAGTGGCCTTCAGGCCCACCGGCCGCGCGGTGGCCAGGCAGGTCGTGAAAGCCTGGGCGACCTCGGGCTCCGCGAAGCGCACGGCCTCCGCCAACGGGCGCTGCTTGATCTGCGCCGAGGGCTTGCCGCACACCGCCCCGAACCCCTCGTTGGCATGGGTCACCAGCAGCGCCGTGTCGGTCGTGAAGAAGGGCTCGACGATCCCCAGCTTGATGCAGTTGGAGTAGGCGAGCTCGTTGCCCAGCAGCAGGACCTGCTGGTCGACGTTGCGGCAGTACGTCTCCAGCCGGCGGATCTTCTCGTCCAGCGCTCGGCGCTCACGCCCCGAGCCGGCTTGGGCCTTTGGCGGGCGCGCGCGCGTCGCTTCGGTCTTCATGGGTTTGGCTCCCAAGGCGGCTAGAGGTCGCCGCAGAGGACCTTCTTGTAGAACTCGCAGGCCTGGCAGCTCCCCAGCTTCTCGGCGAACGTGCCCTGGACCTCGCCGCCGCACAGGGTGCCGGCGGCCATCCAGCAATCACGACCGTGGTCGGGGAACGCCGGGCAGACGCCGAGCTCAGCCGCCTTCGCGCCGCCCTGCTCGCGCCCGCACTTCTTGACCTCCCAGCAACGCAGCGCCTTCGTCCTCGACTTTGCCTTCGCCATGCCTTCCTCCATCCCCTCCCGGAAGCTGCCTCAACCGCACGTGCCGCCCTCGCCGCGAGCCGCGCGCACCAGCGGCCCGGGGGCGAGCAGCACCAGGCGCGCGCCGGCGAGGCCCTCGACGAGCGGGCCCTCCCCCACCGGTGCTCGAACACTCGCCGGGTCGACCGACTCGATGCCCTCGCTGGCTTCGACGAGCAGGCCCACCTCCCCCCCGCGCGGCCCCACCACCACGATCTTCGTGAGGTCGGCGATGCCCGAGCGCCGCAGGCCGAGCAGGCGCGCGGTGTCGACGAGCAGGAGGATCTCCCCCCGGCGATGGACCACTCCGGCGACGAACGGCGGGGCCTTGGGGATGGGCGTGAAGGCGCCGAGCGGGAGGACCTCGCTGGTCTCGCAGGCGTCAAGGCCGTAGCGGCCGCCGGCTATCGCCAGCACCACGACGCTGCGGCCAGCGGCCTCGGCCTGGTGGGCGCTGCGGGCCAGTGCCCGGGCGCGCTGCGCGAGCTCCTCGGTGACCTGCTTCTGGCCGTCGCCCTGCAGCCTCTGCTCGGCATGGTCCAACCGGGCGTACACGCCCGCCCAGTCGACGCGCGAGGTGCGCTCGCCGCTCATGGCGCCCCCTGCATGCGCGCCAGCCGGCCGGCGACGACCCGCCGCAGCCAGCCGGCGGTGACCTCGTCGGACCCGAACAGGACCTGCGAATCATCGGCGCCCTCCAGCAGCCGCAGCAGGTCGGCCAGACAGGCGCGCAGCTCCTCGACACGCCCTTGCGCCGCCAGCAGCTCGGCCAGGGCAAAGCGGCACATGGGGAAGTCGGGCAGGAGCATGAGCGCGCTGCGCAGCCTGGCCTCAGCTTCGCCGGGGCGGTCCAGGCTCGCGCAGGCGGCTCCCAGCAGAAAGAGCGCCTCGGGGCATCGGGGTTCCTGTGCCAGCCATGCTCCCGCCCAGGTCTCGGTGTGCGCGTGGTCCGCGCAGTTGGCACAGGCCCGGGCGCGTCGGCGGAGGTCGGCAAGGTCCAACCGCTGGGAGGAGGGCGCTGGCGGGACCGGAAGAGGAGGAGCCGGTGCGGCCGCGGGCGCCGCTCGAGGAGCAGGGACGCCGGGCTTCGCTTGCCGCTCCTCGGTCCGGCGGAAGACCTTCAAGCCCGCGCTCGAGCCGGCCGGCTCGAGCCCTGGCATCCGCAGGGGCAGAGGATCGGACGGCCCGAAGAAGGCATAGCCACCCGGGGCCAGGCACCGTCCCAGCCGCTCGGCGACGCGCGCCGCGAGCTCGGGAGAGAAGTAGATGAAGACGTTGCGGCAGAAGAGCACGTCCAGCCCGCTCGTCCCCTCGGCCGCGAGAGGGAAGCGCAGCTCAGCGAGGTTCTCACGCCTGAAGGAGACCAGCCTCACCACCTCTTCGCGCACGCTCCACTGGCCGGCGTCGATCGCGACGAAGCCCGCCAGGCGTTGGTCAGGGCCGAGCCCGCGCAGAGACCAGTTCGAGTACTGGGCGGCGGCGGCGCGCTGGAGGTAGCGCGAGTTGACGTCCGAGCCCAGCACGGCGAGCCGCCAGTCCTGGAGCTCCGAGGCGACCTCGCGCAGCACGAGGGCGAGCGAATACGCCTCTTCGCCGCAGGCGCAGCCGGCGCTCCAGGCGCGCAGGGCTCGCAGCGGTTGCCCGCGGCGGTAGCTGATGCGCTCGGGCAGGGCGACGTCCCGGAGGTAGGCGAACTGCTCGGGGAACCGAAAGAAGTAGCTCTCGCTGATGGTCAGCGACTCCATGAGCTCCTCGAGCAACCCGGAGCCTCCGGCCCCGCACAGGGCGTCGGCGAGCGCGGCAGAGCTGCCCGCTCGGGAGCGGGAGACCGCGTCGCTGACCGCGCGCTCGAGGCTGGCCCAGTTGTGCTCCCCGAAGCCCAGGCCGAAGACGTCGGTCAACCGGCTGGCAATGCGACCCAGCGGACCCTCATCGGCGGGAAAGGGCTGCTTGCCCTCGATGCAGACGGAGGTCACGGCGCCTCCTGCGGCCCGGCGCGGCGCGGGCGCCTGCGCCTCGTGCCGGGAGACGGCGCCGTGGCCTTGGCGCGCTCGTCGTCGAAGAGGAGGCGATCGGGCTCGAGGACCGGCACCAGGCGCTCGCTGAGGCGCAGGGCACCGGCAACCAAGGTGCTCGCGCGGGTCAACTCCGAGACCGGCAGGGCGCCACGCCGGTGATACTCGCCGGCGGCCGGCGAGACGAGCCCCGCGATCTCGTCCACGACGAGGCCCAGGGGCCCAGAGCGGGTGGCGACCACGACGATCTTGGAGTCCAGACCCGGCGCTCGTCGCGGCAATCCGACACGCAGCGCCAGATCGAGCAACGGCACCACCGTCCCCCGGTAGTCCACGAGGCCGAGCAGGTCGCTGGCGCCTTTCGCGCGCGGCATCACGGCGACCATGCGCAGGACCTCGATGACCTGGCTGATCTCCACCGCGAAGTGCTCCCCACTTGCGAGGAAAGCCAGGAGCGGAGGCGTCGAAGGCGGACGCAGCGTCTCCTCGGCGATCTCTGGCGAGGAGGAATCTGGCGCGGCTGCCTTCGAGCGTCGGGACATGGGGTTCGACGAAGCGGGGGATCCTGTCGGCGGGTGGGTAGAGGCTCAGGTTGGGGGCGGCGGTGACCCTGGGTGGAGGAAGCGACGCACGATGGCGACGAAGTGCGCGCTGTCGACCGGCTTCTGCAGGAACACGTCGGCGCCCGCCTTGAGCGCGGTATCGCGCAGGTTCGCGTCCGAGGATGCAGTGAGCAACACGATGGGCGTCTGCCTCAGGTCCGCCTCCGCGAGGGAGCGGACGGCCTTGACGAAAGACACGCCGTCCATTCCGGGCATGTTCACGTCGGCGATGACGAGGCTCACGGGCATCAGGCGCAGGGCCTGGAGGGCGCGGTCGCCGCGGTCGGAGTCCACCGTCTGCACGCCGAGCGGCGCGAGATAGACCTTGAGGATGCTGCGGATGGCGGCGCTGTCGTCGACGAGGAGGACGACCGGCGTTGCGTCCGACATTGCGACCCCCCGGGGCCTCGATGCACCGGCAGAAATTGCACCTGCGAATGTGTATTGGTGCACATCGGAAGCCACGAGGAAGCAGCCCCCCATTTGAGCGCCGAGAGGGCGCCCGGGAGCTCGCCTGGCCGCCCGGTCTGCCGCTGCGATGTGGAGAGCCTCTGGAGCCGCCCGCGCACAGCAGGGAGCTTCTCGCACCGATAGCCCAGGCCGAGCCGGTCGAGCGGCTCTCGGCGTGGAGGGCATGGTTGATCGAGTGCCTAGCGTTCAGGCTGCTTGGCGCTCACCTGCGCCTCTTCCCCTGTGAAGTGGCCACATCGGCAACTCCGTGTGGCAGCTAGTCTGCCCAGGCAGACCCGTGCGGCGTCCCAGGAGCCGGTCACGAGGCAATCGAACGTTCCAGGTTGACCGTCAGAGCCACGACCGTCAGGGCGTGATCGCGCCCTGAATCCGCCCGACCCGCGTGGCAGCTGGTCAGCCCGGGCAGGCCGGTGCGTCGTGCGCGCGCCGCCCACGAGGCGGTCCTGCTCGCAGGCTACCTCACGCTTTGGCTCTCTCCGGCGACTCCACCAGCGGGCACGAGGGTCGAGTCCAGAGCGGGGCCAGGGGCGCTCAGGTCCCGATCCGCCGCAGCGCGATGAGAGGCGTCCCCTCGGGAACCGGCCCGCCCAAATCGATGATGCAGTCCAGCATCCAGTCGGTCTCGCCCTCGGGGTCGACGATCTTCTGGATGGCCTCGTAGCGCCGCTCCTCGAGCCGGGTGAGCACCGTGTTGTGCGGCAGGCGCGCCGTGGGCTTGAGGTCGATGAAGGCGTGCTCGGCGAAATAGGGCTCCAGCGCCTTGGCCAGCGACTCGGCCGTCCACTCGGGCTCGCCCTCGAGCGCTCGCACGCTGGCCAGCGCATCGCTCCACTTCTTGTTCGCCACCGCTTTGAGCAGCCGGTGCAGGTCGTTGCGCACGCGCGCGGCGAAGGCCTTGGGATCGGCGAGGAGCCGCCGAGGGTCATCGGGCGCCAGGATCTCGGGCGGCAGCGGCGCGCCGTCCTTCTCCTTGACCGGCTCGCCGGTGCGAATCGACTCCCACTCGTCGAGCAGGCTCGAGTCCACGCTGCGGATGGTTGCTCGCAGGTGCGCGAGGATGTCGTCGACCCGCTCGTCGCGGGCCGACTCGGGCACGGTGTGGGCCAGCGCGCGGTAGCACTCCGAGAGGTAGCGCAGGAGGACGCCCTCGCTGCGCTGCAGGCCGTACTCGATGATGTAGTCGGGGAAGGACTCCATCCGCTCGAACATGTCGCGCGCCACGGACTTGGGGCGGATGTCCTCGTTGGCCACCCACGGGTGCTTCTCGGCGAAGGCGGCGAAGGTGCCGTAGATGAACTCGGCGTTGGGCTTGGGATAGGTGACCTTCTCCAGCTCGGCGATGCGGTCCTCGTACTGCATCCCCTGCGCCTTCATCTCCGCCATCTTGAGGTCCTTGGCGCGGTCCACCTGCTTCCAGAGGACCACGTCCGGGTCCTCGAGGATGGACTCGACCAGGGTCAGCAGGTCCAGGGCGTAGGTCTCGCTGTCGCGGTCCAGGGCGTCGACG
>JACRCT010000180.1 GCA_016218885.1 Deltaproteobacteria bacterium
CGGCAGCAGCTCCTCGATGGCGGAGCGCAGGTTGCGATAGAGCTGCACGGCGAAGGGCAGGCAGACCAACCCAAGCAGCAGGCCGGCGACGAGCACCAGGCGCCGGCGGGCGAGGATGGCCTGGACCAGGCGCACGATGGTTGCGGTCACGGAGCGCGCTCCCGGTGGCGGTGAGTCGGCAAGGCTCGGCGGGCAAGGCCTGGGAATCAACCGCGGGCGGCGCTCGATCGACGACTTCGACCAGTAGAGGAAAGACCGCGGCGGCGTGAAGCGCGGCGCAGGCGGGTCGACCTCCTCAGCTCCCGGTTGGTCTGGAGAATTCGCAACCCCGGCCTCGTCAATGCGAGAATCGGTGCGTGACCCAGCTCCCTCAGCGTTTCAGGCGGCGTCCAGTTCCTGCGGTGCTCCGCCCTGGCGAGCGCGGCCTGCTCCATGGCCTGTCGATCCTGGCGATCACCCTTGCCCTCTTCGGAGCGATCGCCTTCTTCGCCTTCGCGCGCTTTCCGCTGGCTTGCACCTGCGCCGATGGCTCGACCCAGAAGACGCGCCGCAACGGCTTCGACTCGCCGGAGAAGCTCTGCCAGAAGACGTGCAAGGATCGCGGGGGAGGACTCCCTGCCAAGAGGGGAAAGCGAAGCCCCGAAGGGTAGGGCCGCGAAGGGGCGTCCCGCGGGTCTGCGGTTGAGCGGCGCTCGTCAATCCGCTCGCTGCGCTGGGAAGCAGGCCCGCTCACGGCCCACCCCCGGGTGAACTCCGGCAGAGCTCTGCTTTCAAAAAGACTCCAAATGCCCGGCGCTTAGCTCTGCTGGCTCAAGCAGAGGGCCGAGCGAGCCGATGAGTGAGGCGTGGCGGAGCGTCTACCTGTGCCCTGCCGGGAGAGGTGAAGCGCACATGGGAAGCGTGCTGGCGTGCGAGGACGTCGCGCTCTGCTTTGACCTTCACCGCAGCCTGGGCAAGCGGCCACAGACGCTGTTGAGGACGGTGCGCTCGGCTTGGGAGTTCGTGATCGCCGCGCGGCAGCCGCCGCCGGACTTGATGGTGCTCAATCACTGGCTCCCTGACCTTCTCGGCGACGAGGTGCTCGAGCAACTGCGTCGCCAGCCGGCGCTCCACGGGATCCCCGTGATCCTGCTGGCGCAGGGCATCGGCCCGGAGGCGAAGGAGCGCGTCGAGCAGCTCGGTCCGGTGCTGATCCACCTGGAGGACCCGACTCCCGACGCGCTGACCGCGGAGATCTTCGGACAGCTCAAGCTCCAGAACCGCCGGCAGAAGCGGGTGAACCTGCGCCTGCCGGTGGAGATCCGCGAGCGTAGCCGGTCCGGCGAGGGCTTCACCCGCGACCTCTCCAGCCTGGGGGCTTCTGTCGAGACCCGTCTGCCGCTGGGCGAGGGCGACCGCATCGAAGTCAGCTTCCTGGGCCCCGACGGCTCCCGGGTCGCCTCCACCAGCGCCGTCGTCCACTCCACGGGAGTGGAGGGCGGCCCGCATGTCGTCGGCGTGGAGTTCCTCGAGCCCAGCAAGAGCCTGGCGGCGTTTCTGAGCGAGCGGCTGCGCGACGGCCAGCAGCTGGCGTCCCTGGTCTCGCGCATCGAGCGGCTTCCGGCGCTGCCGTCGGTGGCGGCGCGCATCCTCGAGGAGAGCCTCAAGGAGGACGCCGAGCTCCACACCATCACCTCTCTGGTGCGGGCCGACCCGGCCCTCACCACGCACCTCATCAAGCTCGCCAACGCCGCCGCCTTCCAGCTGCGCACTCCGGTGATCACGGTGGAGCGCGCGGCGGTGCTCCTGGGGGTCATCGCGGTGCGCAACGCGGTGCTGGGGGTGGCCATCTTCCGACACCTGTCGGGCCAGGTCGCTGGCCGGCTGGCCAAGGACCTCTGGCAGCACTCGGTCGCCTGCGCCCTCGCCTGTGAGCTCCTGGCGCCGCGCTTCGAGGTTCCGCGCGAGGAGGCCTTCACCCTCGGGCTCTTGCACGACGTGGGCAAGTTCGTGCTGCTCTCCGAGTTCCACCGCGGCGACGGCTGGGCAGGGGTCGAGCCCAAGGGGCGGCTGACGCCGGAGCGGGAGCGCGATCTGTTCGGCATGGACCACGCCGAGCTCGGCGCGACCATCCTCACGCGTTGGCGGGTGCCGCCCTCCTTGCACGAGGTGGTGCGCTCCCATCACTCCGACTTGGAGGGCAAGCCGCCTGCCCTGTGCCGGGCAGCGCAGATGGTTCGCGCCGCCGACGCGCTGGTCTACACCTGCCATCTGGGCACCGAGAACGGGTTCGACGACGGCGGCGCGGCGCTCTGCTCCAAGGTGCGCGCCGAGGAGCTCGAGGGGCTGCGCGGGCAGATCTTCGCGCAGCTCTCGAAGATCAGCGCGGCGTTCGGGCGGCCTGTGGAGCCCGCCGAGCTCTGCGCGGAGATCGTGGAGCGCGCCAACCAGCGGCTGTCGGTCGAGCTGCGGGCGGCCCAGGACCAGAACGAGCTGCTGCGGCGGGCCTACGAGCGCAGCCGCCAGCATCTGACGAGCATGGTGCAGAGCGAGAAGTACCACGCGCTGGGGCGCATCAGCGCCGGGGTGGCCCACGAGATCAACAACCCGCTGGCCTTCGCCACCTCCAACCTGCGGACCCTGAAGGCCTACGTCACCACCTTGGCCGCCGCAGCGCAGTCGCAAGCCCTGCCGCCCGGCCCGCCCCTGGAGGAGGTGCTCTGCGACCTGCCGATCTTGATGAGCGAGGTGAGCGAGGGCCTGTCGCGGGTTCGCGCAGTGGTGGACGCGCTGCGCAACTTCGTACCCTCGGGGAGCACCAGCCTGGCGATGGGCAACGTGCTCAAGTGCGTGGGCCACGCGGCGCAGCTGGCCAGCCCGTCGCGCCCCGAGGGCGTCGCAGTGACCATCGGCGAGGTGCGGGTCCGCGACACCCTCGTCGACAGCAGCGGGATGGTGCGGGCCTTCGTGGAGATCATCCTCAACGCCTTCGCGGCCATGCCCACGGGCGGTACCCTCTCCATCGACCTGGCCGAGGACGAGAGATCCGTCTCGGTGATCTTCCGGGACACGGGCGAGGGGATCCCCGAGCAGAACATCAAGCAGCTCTTCGAGCCCTTCTTCACCACCCGGCCAGTAGGCATCGGACGCGGGCTGGGGCTCTCCATCGCCTATGGGATCGTGAGCCGACTCAACGGGCAGATCCTCATCCGCTCTACCCCGCAGATGGGCACGGTGGTCGAGGTCAAGTTGCCCGCAGTGCTCACGAGCTGAGCCGGGCACGCAAGCCGTTGACGTGATCGTTGACGTGATCGTTGACGTGATCGTTGACGGCGACGGCGACGGCGACGGCGAGCCTCGAACAGGCGTGGGTCGCCTCGATGCCGACCTCGCACGGTCGACGAAGGGCGCGTGCCTTGCTCTAGAAAAGCGGATGGTTGGGTCGGGTGTGGGCTTCAAGCCGTTCACGTCGCCGTCGCCGTCCACGTCAACGACCACGTCCACGGCCTCTCGCCGGGGTCCATCCCTGCGTCGAGATCCGAGCATGGGGTCGACGAGATCCCTCGGATCGCCCACTGCCTCACGGTCGTGGCTCGGACACCGCGCCACTGGGTCCCAGAAGAAGCTCCTCCAGTGGCACCGGCTAGCTTCCCTCGAGGGTCTCGTCGCGGCGCAGGTCGAAGTCGCAGGAGAGCCTGCTGCCGTCGCTCTGCTCCATCACGAACGAGCCGGTGAGGCGATCTCCGAAGTCGTCGAGAACGAGCTCGCCGCTGACCAGGGCCGGCCGCTGGCTGGGCGACTTGACCTCCCAGCTCAGGATTCGCCCGGCAGCGTTGCCGGAGGCGGGCAAGGGATAGGTGCCGGCGGGGCTGGCCTCCTCAGGGAGGTCGAAGCGAGCCTCGATGCGCAGCACGCTGTTGACGTAGCGCAGCAGCAACGCCATCTCGGTCCTGTTCGCGGCGAAGTGCCAGTTCGCTCCCTGCGGAACGATGGTGCCGTCGAGCACCGTGGAGCCCAAGCGGCCTGAGCAGCGCCCCGAGGAGTCGGAGGATCCGCAACCGACGAGGAGCATCGAGGCGACGACGAGGAAGGCGGCGACGGGTCGGGTAGGCAGGGCAGGGCGCATGGCGGCCGGCATCATATCCGGGCGCCAGGTGGCTGCTGGCCTCTCGATTCAGCTCTGGGACGCGGAGCCGCGGGGCCCGGCCGGAAACACCAGCAGGCGCATCATCCACAAGGAGGGTCCACATCAAGGCGTCGTGGGCCA
>JACRCT010000181.1 GCA_016218885.1 Deltaproteobacteria bacterium
CATCCCGTCCGGCTCCATGCTTCGGTACACGTTCTTCAGCATGATCGCTCGCGTTGGCAGCCCGTCCACCGGCTGCACCCCAACCAGCGATTCCCCGATCGGCGGTGGGCCCTGCGAATCGAACTGCCCCACCCAATAGTCGTGTCCCTGCGGCCTCTCGCGCTCCCTGTTTCCGACCACGTGCACGAACCAGCTCGCCCGCTCCAGGTCGTTCACCACCCCGACCTGCCCGCTGGGCAGCTGCAGCTTCCTCGATGCCTCCACTGCCACCGTCTTCCGACCCGGCTCCACCTTGAATACCTTCGGGCCCGGGGCGCCCGCCGCTGACTTCGGGATCGCCAGATGCCTCCTCCACCATCTCCGAGGCCCTCACGTGCGCCGGCATCCCCGACCCCGCTGCCGCTGGCGGCCGGTACGTCGCCTCCAACTGCGTCTTCGTCGCGTCGTACGGCACGCTCTCCGACATCGACGCCGTTTGCAGCTCGTTCACCTCCGCCCAGGCCTCCCTCCCCACCTTGCCGGCCGTGCCCGGCCGGTACGCGTAGTGCCACGACGTCCCCGGCAAGCCCGGATTCTCCACATCCACCAGGTTCCCCCATCCGTCCTGCCTGAACGTGATGGTCCTTCCTCCCACCGTCACCGTCTCCGCGTGCTGCCGCGCCGAGAAGTCCTCGTACTACAGCGACGATGGCTGTCGACCGCATTGATCCCCGCGACTGTTGCCTGTCCTGCCGCCGCGGCATGCGCCGGCCTGTACAACGCTGCGGTGCACCCAGGGCAGAGAGCCATTCCCATCAGTGGCAACTGCCAGGGCATCCGCGATCGCGACCCGGTTGCGCCAGTCGATGAGGTCCCGCAAGCTCGCCTCCATGCTCCGTCGCCTGTTCCACACCGTTGCCATTACAGCCCGGGCCGTCGCTCGCGCCGTCCTCCGACCCCGCGATCTCGCGCTCGAGAATCTCGCTCTGCGCCAGCAAGTCGCCTCGCTCGCAGCCAAGCCACATCCCCGACCAGACCGCTTTGACCGCGTCTTCTGGTCCCTCCTCGCCTCCCTCTGGCCCTCGTGGCCCCACTCGCTCGCATTCGTCCAGCCAGCCACCGTCATTCGCTGGCACCGCGCCGGCTTCCGCCTCTTCTGGCGCTTCAAGTCCCGCCGCCACGGAAGACCGCCCATCGACGACGACCTGCGCATCCTGATCACACGCCTTGCCACCGAGAACCCGACCTGGGGCGCCCCACGCATCCACGGCGAGCTCCTCAAGCTCGGCTTCGCCGTCGCTCAGACCACCGTCGCCAAGTACATGCCCAAGCGCTCTCCCACCCCTGCCTCGCCCTCGCCGACATGGTCCACCTTCCTCAAGCTTCATCTCGATGGTGCCGTCGGCATCGACTTCTTCGACATCCCGACCGCCACCTTCGACGTCTTGCGCGGTTTTGCCATCCTCGACCACACCCGCCGGAAGCTCCTTCATCTTGGCGTCACCAAGCATCCCACCGCCGAGTGGACCGCCAACCAGCTGCGCCAGGCCTTCGACTTCGCTGACCCGCCTCGCCTCCTCTTCCGTGACCGCGATTCGATCTACGGTTCTACCTTCACCGGCACCGTCAGCGCCCTCGGCATCCAGGAAGTCATCAGCGCGCCCCACTCTCCCTGGCAGAACCCCTTCGCCGAGCGCGTCATCGGCTCCATTCGCCGCGACCTCCTCGACCACGTCATCGTCCTCAACGAGCGGCACGCGACCAAGCTCCTTCGCGAGTACCAGTCCGCCTACTACAACTCCTCGCGCACTCACCTCGGACTCGACAAGGACACTCCCGAACCCCGCCCCGTTCAGCCACCGAATCCCAACGACGTGATCCTCGGCTTCCCCATCCTTGGCGGCCTCCACCATCGATACGAGCGCCGCGCTGCCGCGTAGCATCACCCCCCCCACCGGTACTCGGCTCGCGCGGACGCACCACGCCTCCGCGCTCGTGCGTCCGCGTGAGCCCTCCTTTGTTCTATTCCCGAGTTCCACGAACGATAATGCGCCCTTCAAGCTCACCACGGCCTGTCAGTCCTACCTCATTTGCGCCATTCGACCTCGCCGATAACCAGCACCAACCCTGCCATGACGCGCTCTTTGACGCAGCGATCGAATTACTGGTAGGGACAGGTATTCCGCCTGGCACGTCTGTCAGTACCGCGTCGTCCTTCATGCACCCCGTGGGATCCCCTCCAGGCGGAACCTCTGAGCAAAGCACCTCCAACGGTGTCCCAGGCTCCCCCTCTTCCCGGAGCGGGCCCGCCCCCGCATCGCCTCCGGCGTCCATTGCTCCACCGTCGGGAACACCTGCATCGGGAGCCGTTGCCAGACGCACTCGCCAGTGCGTCGAGATGGCCAGGTAGTCGTCCGTCGTCGTCGCCGCTCCGCCATGCCTCACCAGGTGCTCCAGGTTCGCACCTGCCCGCTGGACCCCGTCCTCCTTCGCCGCCCGCGTCACTCGTACATCGATCTCTGGAGGATACAGGTCTACATCCGCCTTCAACCCAAGCTGCGTCTGCGCGCATCGCGAGAGCGTCGTCGACACTCCTGCCAGCCTCAACGCCAGCGGACCTCCTGCCGTATCGTCCGCTGCGCACCGGCCGCTCGCGTCCAACCCCTCCGCCTGAGCCAACGGCGGGACGGTTACCGTCTTCAGCCCTGCATATCCAGTCGCATGGTTGATTGCAAAGACCTGTATGAGATCTCCCTGCTTCAGTCTCTCATACCCATGCTTGCGCCCAAGACCCGTCGCCGGCCCGAGAATGAGACGCCCATAGGCTCTCGCATTCGCATTCGTGTTCGGATCTCCGGCGGCCGTAAGAGTGTATTGGCCGAGCGAGGTTCCGTCCGGCCGAGAGAAGTAAACCTCGGTGGTGTCCGCATCCTCGACTGAGATCTGCTTCAGCTGCCACGTCGCCAGGTCGAATTCCGTTTCCCGCCCTTGCTCCACCATTGGCACTTCGCTTCCCTGCCGGTCTTTGAACTTGATCGAGCCCCAGATCAAGCGTTGGTCGACCAGGATGTCTGCTCTCGTCGTATGGCCTGGCGCCACGTCATACGGCGCCGAGCATGCCGCCACCTCGGCCGGCACGATCTTGAAGACCCCTGGTGTCACCTCCAGTGCTCGCATCCCCGCCTGAATGAGCGTGCAGCTGAGCCCGGGAGCCACTCCTCCCAGTAACTCGATATGCGCGCTGTATCCTCCAGTTGCGCCCGTCCCCACCAGCTTCTCGCCATTGGCTGTTGAGAGGGTCACCCCAACA
>JACRCT010000172.1 GCA_016218885.1 Deltaproteobacteria bacterium
CCTCGTCCTCAGCTGAAAGGGACCTCGATGCTTCAGGCCATCGTCGACTTCTTCAACACCACCGGGTTCGGCCTGGTGACCTGGAAACAGGCCATCATGTGGGCCGTCGTCCTGGTGCTGCTCTATTTGGCGGTCTACAAGGAGTTCGAGCCGCTGCTGCTCGTGCCCATCGCGTTTGGTGCCCTCATCGCCAACCTCCCGACGCTGGGGGTCGTCAATGAGCCGATGATGCACGCCGACGGCACGCTCGAGCCAGGAGGCCTGTACTACTACATCTCCAAGGGCATCCAGTGGGAGCTGTTCCCGCCCATCATCTTCCTCGGGGTGGGAGCGCTCACCGACTTCGGACCGCTGATCGCCAATCCGCGCACGCTGCTGCTGGGCGGCGCCGCGCAGCTGGGCATCTTCGCCACCTTCCTGGGCGCGACCTTCCTGGGCTTCACTCCGGGGGAGTCCGCCTCGATTGGCATCATCGGGGGCGCCGACGGCCCGACCTCCATCTTCACCGCCACCAAGCTCGCCCCCAACCTGCTGGGCCCGATCGCGGTGGCGGCCTACACCTATATGTCCTTGGTGCCGCTCATCCAGCCGCCGATCATGCGGCTGCTGACCTCTGAAAGGGAGAGGAAGATACGCAGGAACTCGCTGCGCAAGGTGGGCCGGCTGGAGCGGCTCCTCTTCGCGCTCGTGGTGTGCGTGGTCTGCATCCTGCTCGTGCCTGCCGCTTCGGCGCTGATCGCCATGCTCTTCCTGGGCAACTTCGTGCGCGAATGCGGCGTGGTCGAGCGAATCGTCAAGGCCTCGCAGAACGAGATCATCAACGTGGTCACGATCTTCCTGGGTACCAGCGTCGGAATGACCATGTCGGCCGACAAGTTCCTCACCGCCCAGACGATCAAGATCATCTCGTTGGGCGTGGTGGCCTTCGCGCTCTCCACCGCGGGCGGCGTCTTGATGGGCACGCTGATGAACGTGCTCTCTCCCAAGAACCCCATCAACCCACTCATCGGCGCTGCCGGCGTCTCCGCGGTGCCGATGGCGGCCCGCGTGGCCCACAACGAAGGTCAGAAGTACGACCCCAACAACTACCTCTTGATGCATGCCATGGGGCCCAACGTCGCCGGCGTGATCGGAACGGCGATCGCCGCGGGCTACTTCATCACCCGCCTCAGCCCGGGCGGCCACTAACCAGCACTCAAGACGGCAGCCGATCGCTGCTGGACAGGGCCAGGCGCCGCAGCGCAC
Source organism: Deltaproteobacteria bacterium (assembly GCA_016218885.1). Taxonomy (GTDB): domain Bacteria; phylum Myxococcota; class Myxococcia; order Myxococcales; family UBA5297; genus JACRCT01. The sequence goes on from JACRCT010000172.1 coordinate 1,246, forward strand.
GTCTGCGGACTGCCTGCGGCGCCATTCGTTGGCAGCAAGGGCAGGGGGAGAGCTCGGGGAGCGCCGCGCCGCAGCGGGAGCAGCACATCTCGAGGCCCGCGGCCCGCTCGAGCTGCACCCGGTGGATCACCGCCGCGAGCTGCTCCCACCAGCGGCGCTCGCGCACCGACAGGGCGTGCGAGGCCTCGGGCGGAAGCTCTCCCGGGACCAGGAGGATGCGGCCGGGCTCGGGTCCCTCGAGTCCACAGCGGGTGTCGAATCCCAGGCTGCGCAGGGCCAGGCCCAGCCGCCGCAGCGCAGAGGGAAGCTGGAACCTCGGTCTGCGCAGCGGCTGTGCGCCCTGGAGCATCGGCGAGACGTCGAACGCCTCGAAGACCGGAAAGAGGGCCACGCGCGCTCCCTCGTACAGGGGCTGGGCGGGCCCCGCCGGCTCGTCATCCACGAGGACCAGGTCTACCTCTGCTTCCGGGATGCCCAGCTGCTCAAGCAGGTGGGCGAGCGTTGCGCCGTCCTCGAGCTGGAGGACAAAGGAGCGCTGTCGCCGCTCGTGAGAGACGTGATCGTTGAGCTCGGCGTAGAGGCGAACGCGGATATGGGGCATGGCCAGGCCAGTGAAAGCCGAGACGCCAGGTCGGCGAAAATCTCCCGCGAACGCCGGCTGCGATGAAGCTCGAAGGCCCTTCTTCGCCTTCCTTGAAGCCTGAATGCGAAGGCAGGGTTGGCGAACGTGGAGCGGGGACGGTAGTCTCTCGCCCCCGAAAGTGCGGTACCTGACAGACCGCCGCCACCGCTGGAGTCCCATGGCCCTCTCGACCATCGAAGCCTACGACCTCGTCCGTTTCGCCGACCACCTGCAGGAGCGGCTCGCCGCTGCCCAGGGCGAGCTATCGCCGAAGCGTGGCCTCAAGCCGGAGAAGGATTGGCTGGCGGCGGCTGCGGCGCTCCTCACCGTCGGGCGGGAGCCGACCGCCGGCCTGCTGGAGAAGGTGCGAGGGCTCCCCGAGCTCGTCGAGGTCCGCGATGAGTATGCCTCCGAGTTCCAGGGGCTTTGGGTCGATGCCCTCGAGCGGCTGCACGCCGGCATCACCTTCCACGCCGGCAACCGCGACCCGATCATCGAGGCGCTCTACCCGCACCAGAAGTTCCCCGCCCTGCGCCGCGCCGACAAGGAAGGCGTGCTCGACTACGCCAAGGAGCTGGAGCGTCGGCTCAAGTCCTCGTACGTGAGCCGGCTGCTGGCCCAGCCTGCCTACGCCTTTGCCGGGCCGGTCCTGGAGGTGATCGCCGCCGCCTCCGCCAAGTGGCAGTCGGCGTTCGTGGGAGAGGGCATGGGCGAGGAGCAGGCTGGCGAGCTTCGCAAGGAGCTGATCTCCAACGCCAAGAAGCTCGATCTCGCCGTCAAGCAGGCGCGCCTGCTGGCCGAGGCCGCCCTGGCGCCCGTGCCCGGAATGTTCGAGGAGCAGGGCCTCGCCGC
>JACRCT010000173.1 GCA_016218885.1 Deltaproteobacteria bacterium
GCCCTGCGGCTATGACGAACTGCGCGGCGATCTCCGCGATGCGCAGGCGGTCCGGGCTCTTGGTGACCTCGGTCGTCCCCGAGACGATCTTCGAGGGGTCGCCGATCTTGTCCATCACCACCACGTGGTCCACGTGCTGGCCCTGGATCTGCCAGGGCACGCAGGGGAAGGGCACCAGGTTGTCGGTGACGACGATGACCTTGTCGGCGTACTGCGAGTCCGCCAGGGCGAAGCCGAGCAGGCCGCAGGCCGAGGGGCCCATCACTCCGTTGGCGTTGCCGAAGAGGTCGGCGCTGGGGGCGGCGATGACCGCGATGTCGATGTGCACCTCGCCGTCCTGCACCGCCTGATAGCGCCCGCCGTGCGAGCGCAGCACGCCCATGCCCTTCATCTTGCCCTGCGAGGTGAAGTCGCCGAGCTTGCCGTTCATCGAGCCTTCGATGTGGTGCACGACTCCCGACTCGAGGTGCTTGATGATCGGCTCGTGGCAGGGGAACGAGGCGCTGGGGAACCACATCAGGTCCCTGACGCCCAGCTCCGCCGCGGCGTCGAAGATCTTGGTCGAGACCAGGTCCCCGTTGCGGAAGTGGTGATGGGTGCTGATGGTCATCCCGCTCTTGAGCCCGCATGCCTGCAGCGCCGCCTTGAGGTCGGGCAACCGCTTGTCGCCGTTCTCGGGGTAGTCGGCGCAGCTGGGGATGGGCTTGGAGGCAGTGCGGCCGGTGGGCTTGTGCGCGCCCACGCCCTGGTACGGGATGACTGCCTGGCCATTGATGGCGGTCGGGACGATGCGCCCGGCCGCGTTCTTCACGATGTCGCTCATGGCGCCTTCACCTCCGCGGGCTTCGCGTCACGCCAGTTGGGGTCCAGCTTGCCCATCGAGGTCGCGGTCTTGACGGTGGCGAGGGCGCGCTTGACCACCGGGGGGTCGATCATCTTGCTGCCCAATGAGACCACGCCCAGGCCCCTCCGCTGCGCGTCCTCGAAGGCGATGACGATCTTGCGCGCCTTCTCGATCGCCGCCTCGTCCGGTGCGAAGGCCTCGTGCACCACCGGGATCTGCCGCGGGTGGATGCACCCCTTGCCTTCGAAGCCCAGCCCCTTTGCCTCGATCACCGATTGGCGCAGGCCCTCCATGTCCGCCACGTCGGAGAAGACGGTGTCGATGGCCTGCACCCCGGCGGCGCGGGCGGCGTTGACCACCACGCTGCGCGCCCAGAAGCTCTCGCGGCCCTCGAGGGTGCGCTGGGCGCAGATGTCCGCGGTGTAGTCCTCCAACCCGATGGTCAGGGCCACCACCGCCGGCGAGGCGTTGGCGATCTCCAGCGCGTTGAAGCATCCCAGCGCGCTCTCGATGATCGGCATCAGGTACACCGGCTGGGTGGGCGCGAGCTCGTCGATGTGCGCCTGCACTCTACGGATCTGCTCGGGCGTCTCGACCTTGGGGATGAGGAGCAGCTGGGCCCCGTACTTGACGACGTACTCCAAATCCTCGAGCCCGGCGGGGATCTGGTTGATGCGCACCTGCCTCTCCGAGCCGGCGAAGTCGATGGCCAGCAGCGCGTTGCGCACCAGCACCCGGGCCGCGTCCTTCTCGGCCGGGGCCACGCTGTCCTCCAGGTCGAGGATCACCCCGTCCGGGCCGTGCAGGCCGGCGTTGACCATGAACTTCGGCTCGTTGCCGGGCAGGTACAGGCGCGAGCGGCGCAGGCGGTCCCGCGCGCTGGGGGGGATGGGGTTGCCCATCGGCTCGGCGAGCGCCGGCCGGGGGATGGGGACCTTGGCCCGCCGTGCCGCCGCCTCGATGCGCGCCGAGAGGGTGAAGGGCAGGGCGCCCGCATCCTCGACTTTCACCGCCGCGTTCTGCAGGTCGAGCGTTTGGCAGACCTGCTCGACCTGGGCGCGGATGGCCGCGCCGTACATGACGTCCACCTTGCTGACGATCTCGATGCGCAGGCCGCTGCCGCCCGGCTCCACCGACACCCAGCAGTCGCTGCGGACGTCCTTGCCTCGTCTGCCGGCCTCAGCCATGGGCCCGCTCCTTCCTGAGCTTGGCGCGAGCGTATTCGAGCAGCCCTCCTGCCTCGCGGATGGCGAGGATCTCCTTGGGCAGCGCGGGGAACTGGTAGGCCTTGCCCGCGACGCTGACGGTGCCCGCGGCGGCGTCGAGCTTGACCTCGTCGCCGTCCTTGAAGGCGTCCACGGCCTGGGCACACTCGACCAGCAGCAGGCCCTGGTTGATCGCCGCGCGGTAGAAGATGCGCGCGAACGACTTGGCCACCACCGCCTCGATGCCCAGCGCCTGCAACCCCAGCGCTGGCTGCTCGCGGGAGGAGCCGCAGCCGAAGTTGCTGCCTGCGAGGATCACGTCGCCCTTCCTGGCCTCCTTGGCGAACTTGGGGTCGAGGTCCTCGAGCAGGTGGGGGAGGATCTCCTCCGCGGTCGAGCAGCTGTAGGTGTACTTCCCGGGGAAGAGCATGTCGGTGTTGATGTCGTTTCCGTAGTGCCAGACTCTCATTGGCCGGCCTCCTCTCGGGGATCGCGGATGACGCCGTGCAGCGCGCTGTAGGCCACGGTGACCGGGCTGGCGAGGAAGATCTCCGACTCGTTGCAGCCCATGCGGCCCTTGAAGTTGCGGTTGGAGGTGGACAGGCACTTCTCGCCCGGGGCCAGGGCGCCCATGTGCGCGCCCAGGCAGGGACCGCAGCCGGGCGGCAGGAGCATCGCCCCCGCCTCGATCAGGGTGGCGAAGACGCCCGAGGCCATCCCGCGCTGCAGGATCTCCTTGGACGCCGGCAGCACCAGGAGGCGCACCCCCGCGGGCAGCTTCTTGCCCTTGAGGACGCGCGCCGCCTCCTCGAAGTCGGAGTCGCGGCCGTTGGTGCAGGTGCCGATGAGGAACTGGTCGATCTTGATGTTCTCCACCTCCTTGACCGGCACCACGTTGTCCACCGTGTGCGGCTTGGCGATCACCGGGGGCAGGGTGGCGAGGTCGATCTCCATCTCCTGCCAGTACTTGGCGTCAGGGTCGGCCCACACCAGAGGGTAGCTGCCGCGCTGGGTGCCGTGCGCCTCCAGGTAGCGCTGCGCGGTCTCGTCGGGCTCGAAGGCGGCGATCTTCGCGCCCATCTCGATGCCCATGTTGGCGATGGTCAGCCGCTCGTCCATGGTGAGCGACCTCACGCCCTCGCCGTGGAACTCCACCGCGGCGTAGGTCGCGCCGTCGGCGCCCAGCTTGCCGATGATGGTGAGGACGATGTCCTTGGCGGTGACGTTCTTGACGAGCTTGCCCTTGAGCGTGACCTTGATGGTGGGCGGCACCTTGAGCCAGGTCTCGCCGGTGAGGATGAGCGAGGCCGCCTCGGTGCGGTCGATGCCGGTGGCGAAGGCACCCAGCGCGCCGTACATGCAGGTGTGCGAGTCGGAGCCCACCACCAGCTGGCCGGGGAGGGCGAGGCCCTTCTCGACCATCACCTGGTGGCAGACGCCCACGCCCACGTCGAAGAAGTTCTTGATGCCGTAGGCCTTGGCGTAGTCGCGGGCCTTCTTGTGGTTGGCGGCGTCCTTCTCGGTGGCCGCGGGGACCACGTGGTCGAGGACGATGCAGTGCATGTCCGGTCGCTTGACCCCGAACTCCTTCAGGTCCTTGGCGATCTTGCCGACGATGGCCGAGGTGTTGTCGTGGGTGAGCAGCCGGTCGGGCTGCACCGTCACGATCTGTCCCACCTCGACGGTCCTGCCACTCTTGAGCGAGAGCAGCTTCTCAGCGAACGTTTGTCCCATCCTGGTCTCCTGGGAAGTTCCTTCTCCTGGGGGCGCGGGCGTCTCGCCCGCGAGCTTCAAGGTCCTGCCTTAGGCCGCGAGCAACCCGCCGCGCTGGTAGATGTCCGACTGCACCTGTGAGAACGGCTTGCCCTTCACCACCGAGCCGTCGGCGCGCCTGATCTCTCCGGTGGCGAAGTCGACCTCGATCTCCTCGCCGTCCTTCAGGTTGGTCTGGAGCAGGTCGGCGTTGAGGATGGGCACGGCGTTGTTGATGGCGTTGCGCTCGTAGATGGCCCCGAACGACTCGGCGATCACCAGCGACACGCCCAGGCTCTTGAAGCAGTCCACCGCCTGCTGCCGCGACGACCCGCAGCCGAAGTTCTTGCCGGTGACCACGATGTCGCCCGGCTGGGCCTTCTTGGCGAAGTCCTTCCAGCCGTCGAGGTTGCCGAAGGTGTGCTGGCCCATCTCCTTCAAGTCGGTGATGGCCAGGTGCTTGTTGTGGAAGATCATGTCGGTGTCGACGTTGTCCTTGCGGACAACCCACACCCGGCCCTTGACCTTCGTCGGCCTGGGCTCGGCCACCTTCTTGGCGACAGGGGCGGTGTCCTTCTTGCCGCCTGCCCGTGGACGCAGCGTCGGCAGCATGCCCGCGCGCAGCATCTCGGCGGTGCAGATCATCCCCGCGACGGCGGAGGCGGCGGCGGTCTCGGCGCTCGCCAGATAGACCTTGCCCTGGCCCTGCTTGCCCTCGAAGTTGCGGTTGCCCGTGGACAGGGTGACCTCGCCGGGGCCGTTCTGGCCGATCTGTCCGGCGGCGCAGCCCGCGCAGCCGGCGTTGCCGATGAGGGCTCCGGCGTCCTTGAAGACCTTGAAGAGCCCCTCCGCAAGGCAGCGCTGCCACACCGCGTCGGTGGCGGGCACGATCTTCAAGACCAGTCCGGGGGAGACCTTGCGGCCGCGCACGATCTCCGCGGCGGCCTGGAGGTCCTCGTAGCGGCCGTTGGTGCACGAGCCGATGATCACCGAGTCCACCGGCATGCCGGCGACGTCCTTGACCCCGGTGACGTCCTCGGGGTGCCCGGGCCGGGAGATCATCGGCTGCAGCCCCTCGACGTCGACCTCGAAGGTCCTGGCGTAGGTGGCGTCGGGGTCGGCGTAGAGGGGGGTGAACTGGGCGCCCGCGGCGCGGCACTCGTCGATGACCTGCTGGGAGGGCGGGATGAGGCAGATGATGGCCCCCATCTCGGTGCCCATGGAGGCCACGGTGATGCGGCCGGCCAGGTCCAGGCCCTCGATGGCTTCGCCGGTGAGCTCGGCGGAGTAGCCCAGCAGGCCATTGGCCCCGAAGACCTTGAGCGCCGCGAGGACGAGGTCCTTGGCGGTGGTGCTCGGGGAGGGCTTGCCCTTGAAGACCACCTTCACCGAGTGCGGGACCTGGAACCAGATCTTGCCGCGCGCCCAGGCGGCGGCGATGTCCACGTCGCCCATGCCCTGCCCGAACGCGCCGATCGCGCCGAGGATGTTGGCGTGCGAGTCGGTGGAGACCAGGGTCCCGCCGGGGCCGATCAGGCCCTTCTCGATGGCGAGGTGGGTCCCGATGCCGGCGTCGATGTCGTAGACCTTCAGGCCGTGCTCGCGGGCGAAGACGCGGCAGGCCTGCTGGTTGGCGGCGTACTTCTGGTCCGACCCGGTGGGGTTGCAGTCGAAGGTGAAGGCGGTGCGCTTGGGGTCGGCCACGCCCAGGCCCGCGTCGCGCAGATTCTTGACGACGTTGGCACCGCCGAAGTCGCGCGCCGCGCGGACGTCCATGAACACGTCCACGATGTCGTCGGGCTTGACCGGCTCGTTGCCGGAATGAGTGCTGAGGATCTTCTCGACCAGGGTCTGGCCCATGTCTGTCTCTTCTCCTGGGGGCGCGGGCGTCCCGCCCGCAGCTCCCGATGGATCCAACGGCGCGCCCAGGTTTCGGAGCGGGCCCGAATAGCTGCGGGCGGTACGCCCGCGGTCCCAAAGTCACGCGATCAGCTGACCCTTGGACTGCATCACCAGCGGATCGAAGGTGGCGAAGTCGGCCTGGTGGATGAGGACGGTCTCCAGCACCTTGGGGGCGCCCTCGCCCTCCTTGGCGTGGCAGGCCACCGTGTTGACGATGTCGTCGGGCAGGCCGACCTTGGCGCAGAAGATGGCGCCGGAGATCGGGTGGCGGGCAAGCTCGCCCTTGCGGCTCTTCTTCCAGGACCCGTCCGGCTTGCGCTCGATCTCCACCAGCTTGCCCACGTCGTGGAGCAGGCCGCCGGCGACCAGCCGATCCATGTCGAGGGGGTAGGGCATCTTCTTGTAGGTCTCGAGCTGCCCCTTGGCGAGGCCGATGGCGCCGCGGGTGACCGCCAAGGTGTGGTCCCAGAAGTTGATGCCCCGGGTGTCGGTCAGAAGGGTGAAGGGCATCTCGTTGAGGTCCTTCATGCTCGTCCAGCCGCCTTCCTGCACGGCGAGCATGTAGGCGTCGACGACCTTGCTGCGCAAGCCGGTGTCCTTGATGAGGGCCAGGCCCTCGGCAAGGACGCCTTCGATCTCGGTTCGCTGAATGGGGGTGGTCATGGATGGCTTTCGATGCAGGGGAGGCCCGCGACGTCGAGGTCGCGGGCCCCCGAAAGGAAGCGATTCACCTCAAGATGCCTACAGCTTGGCGATGATCGCGTCGGTCATCTGCTGGGTCGTGGCCGCGCCGTGCTTGAAGACGTCCGGGCCGCCGCTCAGGCGCATCATGTCGTAGGTGCGGACCTTGCCCTCGGCCACGACGTCGGAGATGGCCTTGCGGATGCGCTCGGCCTTCTCGGTCTCGCCCACGTAGTCGAGCATCATCACCGCGGAGAGGATCATCGCGCAGGGGTTGACGATGGAGGGCTTGAGCATCTCGTACTTGGGGGCCGAGCCGTGGGTGGGCTCGAACACCGCGATGTCCTTGCCGATGTTGGCGCTGCAGGCGAAGCCCAGGCCGCCGACCAGGCCGGCGAAGCCGTCGGAGAGGATGTCGCCGAAGAGGTTGCTGGCGATGAACACCCCGTACTCGTCGGGGTTCTTGGTCAGCCACATCATCTGGGCGTCGATGTTGGTCGAGCCCAGCTTGATGTTCGGGTAGTCCTTGGCGATCTGCTTGGCCTCGTCCTCCATCATCCCGCTGGTCTCGCGCACCACGTTGGGCTTCTCGCAGACCGTGACCCACTTGTAGTTGTACTTCTTGGCGTACTCGAAGGCGGCGCGGCAGATGCGCTGGCAGGCGGCGCGGGTGAAGATGCGGCAGCTGACCGCCAGGTCTTCGCCCGGGACGTCCTGGAAGGCCTTGAACTGCTTGTGGGTCGCAAGGGCCTTGCGAACCTCGGCGGGCGGGTTGGTCCACTCCACGCCGCAGTACAGGCACTCGGTGTTCTGGCGGAAGATCACCGCGTCGACCTTGGGCTCCTCGAAGCCGCCGTCGGCCTTGCGGCGGATGAAGTTGAGCGGGTTGCCGGGGAAGGACTTGGTGGGGCGCACGCAGATGTCCAGACCGAAGTGCTGGCGCATCTTCACGATGGGGCTGAAGTAGGTGTGGCCCTTGCCCTTGAGCGAGGGGTCGAGCTCCTTCTCGGCGTCCTTCTTGGGCTTGCTGGTGATGGCCCCGAAGAGCCCGAGCTTGTGCTTCTCGAGCATGGCGATGGTGCGGTCGGGCAGCGCGTTGCCCTCCTGGCACCAGAAGTCCCAGCCGATGTCGCCGTGGACGTACTCGGCGTCGAACTTGACCGCGTCGAGCACGCGGATCGACTCGGGGGTCACGGTCTTGCCGATGCCGTCGCCAGGCATCACGACCACGGTGCGCTTCGCCATGGAGCTACCTCGTCGTTCAGGGGACCGAGCGGGCGGTCCGGGGTGGAAGAAAGCGGGGCAGATCGATATCCCATTTGAGAGGAGAGAGCAAAGAGTGGAGGCACGCCATTACGAGGCGGCGCGGACATGTCGTTGGGCTCGACAGCCCGAGTAGAGAAAAGAGAAGTTTGCGCTCGGCCGGTGCGCCGTGGGGCCTGCTGTTTCCGAAGCTGGAAGCCCGCCCGCAGGTGAGGTAACCTCGCCGGCCTTCCGCGCCCGCCGCGCCGC
>JACRCT010000174.1 GCA_016218885.1 Deltaproteobacteria bacterium
CGCGAAACGAGAAGCAGTGGGACAAGTCGCTGAAGCAGATCCGCGCCGATCTCGACGTCTTCCGCGCACACCGCCGCTTCGACTCGGTGTCCATCACCGGCGGCGACCCCCTCATGCACGATCGCATCGTGGAGATCGTGCGCGTCATCCAGCGCGACTACGGCCTCAAGGCCATCCTCAACACCAACGCCTTGGCGCTCACCCCGGAGCTCGTCCGCGAGCTCAAGCGTGCTGGCCTGTTCGGCTTCACGTTCCACATCGACGCCCACCAGAACCGGCCCGGCTGGGCGGACAAGAACGACCTCGAGCTCAACGAGCTGCGCCTGCGCTATGCGCAGATGGTGGCCGAGGTGGGCGGGCTCTCGGTGGCCTTCAACTCCACTGTGTACCCGGACACCCTCCCCCAGGTGCCGGGCATGCTGGACTGGGCGCGCGAGCACATCGAGCTCGTCCACTCGATGGTCTTCATCCTCTTCCGCACCAGCCGCACCGCCGACTTCGACTACTTCGCCCAGGGCAAGCGGGTCGACCCCAAGGAGCTCGTCTACTACGACGAGTCGAAGCTGCCGCGGCCCCTCACCGCGCAGGACGTGGTGGCCACCATCCGCGAGAAGGACTCCAGCTACGAGCCGTGTGCCTACCTGGGCGGCACCAAAGATCCCAGGTCCTTCAAGTGGCTGCTGGCCGGACGCATCGGCGACCACCGGGGGCAGGTCCACGGCTGGGTGGGCCCCAAGTTCATGGAGCTGATGCAGATGGGCCACCACCTGCTCACCGGCCGCTACATCGCCTACGCGCACCCGCGGACGCAGAGCATGGGCCGGGCCCTGATGTTGGGCGGCGCGGTGGTGGACCCCAACCTGCGCAGCGCGGCGCTCGAGTGGGCCCGTAGCACGGCGCGGGCCCCGTGGCGGCTCGCCAACAGCCAGCACTTCCAGAGCGTGGCTATCATCCAACCCATCGACTTCCTCGCCGACGGCGAGGCGAACATGTGCGACGGCTGCCCGGACATGACCGTCCACAACGGCGAGCTCGTCTGGTCCTGCCGGCTCGATGAGCGGCTGCGGTACGGCTGCTTCCTGACCCTGGGCCCCAAGCAGCCCAGGAACGAGCCCCGAGCACGAGGAGCGCAGGCCCGCAACGCTGCCGCTCCGGCCAAGCCGCGGACTCGGGCGTAGGCGTCGACTGGACGACGGTCAGGTGGTCGCGCCGCGAGCCTGAGTGAGTTGAACCGGCGACCACTTGCACCCCAAGCGACCTCGGGAACCGTCCAGGCGGTATCAGACCGTGCGTTCGGGTGCGTTTCCCTCGGGGAACCGGCCCGGGTGGCGTCCAACGGTTCCAGCCGGTGGTAGCCCGCCGCAAGCAGTCTGCTGCGGCCCTGCGGTTGCCGTCTAGAGGTCCATCCATTCGTTTGGAGACCATCCAAGGAGGAGATCGAGCAGGCGCCGTCGTTGCCAGTCGAACTCCGCGGTCCTATTCGAGGATGCTTGCGCCGCCCAGTTGGCAGCGTGGCCCGCTCGAACTGCGGCGTGGTCCGAAACCATCCACCTCGGACAGCTTGATTCGGCCGCCCAGGGTCCGGGCACGGCGTCGGCCGCCTCACGCACGGAATAGGCCGCCGCCTCGGCATCGAAACATGAACCCGGAATAGGCCAACACTTCTTTGGTCTTTGCGCTCTTTCCTGGGCAGCGGACCGCGCGGCCGCAATCGCAGCGTTGGCTGCTTTTGCGGCCGCATGGGGATCGGAGGCGTCCGGCTCTCGACGGGCCCACGCTCTCACAGCCTCAACGGCAAGCTGTGGTCTCTTGTCTCCTTCAAGAACAGCTTGGAACTTAGGGATTACCCTCCCAGCGCAATCGGCTCCCCAAAGCGCACTGAGCCGCGGTGGGATGCAGTACTCCGGCGACCGCGTAGCGCACCTCAGAATGCGCTGGAGGTCCTTCGGCATGTCTCGATGAGTTCGCATCAACCACTGCATCCAGTGGAGCCGCAGGTGGAGCTTGGGGAGGCCGGCCTTCTTTGAGGGCTCATGGCCCAAGGTCGCCGCGAGCTGGACCTGAAGGGGAAGCGGTTGCCTCTCCAGGCGAGGATCGGTCGGCTTAAGACTCTGCCTCGACTCTTCTTCGGTCATCTCAATCCTCTTCTGCTCGTTCCAGATGCTTTCCAGTGCCTCAGCTCCAGCGAGTGGCCACAGCCCTGATCACGCTCCGTTTCTCTACAAGTTGCCCGCAGCCAAGCCAAGGCTGTCCTCCCTTTTCCTCCTCGCCTCCACCCGCCGGCGGGCGAGAGGGCCGTCGTGCCGGTCTTGAAGGTGCTTCGGAACCCCTGACGAAGACGATCGCCGTCGGGGGCCGCAAAGGGAGGGATCAGGCAGGGTCGTTCAGGAGCGGCACGACGAATTGGTCAGGCATCTTGCCGCGATTGCTCAGATGCCGAATCGTGAGCTCACGGCCCGTGCCGTAGGTCTTTTGTAGACGGGCGATCTCCTTCTTCCACGCGTCGAGGTCGTCCTGAGGGCGGGCCTCGGCGATCGGAAGCAGAAGCTCGGCCGCGAAAGCGTTCGCTTCGCGCTCGGACGGCGTCGCCGTCCATTCGTTGGTGCTCTCTCCAAAGAAACGGCTCTGGGACGCATCGAAGAGCAGGTGGAAGAGCTCGTGCGCGAACATCGCCTGGCGCCCCCACGGCGCGATCGTTCGCGGGCTGCTGGTATTCGCCGCAACCAGGGTTTGCCCTTCGCGACTCCAGAGCGCGAGGCCGTCGGTCATGAAGTCGTCGAGACGGATGTCCTCGACGGCGCACCCGAGCCTCCGAAGAAGCGGCTCGACGTCGAGCCTTTGGGTTCGAGCCACCTCGAGCAACGGCCGCACGCGCTCGGCGCGCGAATAGCCTCGAGCGAAATCCTCGTCCGCGGGCTCGGCGATCGCGGGCACCTGGGCTCTCAAGGCCTTCAGCCCAAGCGCCGCGGGCAGCTTTCTCAGCTTCGCGCCGAGCTTCAGGAGAGACTCGTGATCGCGCTCACTGAATGAAGGGCTTGCCGATCGGGCGGCGCGCGCGATGGGGGAGTCGAGGGTCTCGGCGGCGAAGGTGGCGGGCTTCTCGATCCCATACGCCTGGGTCACCAGCGTCAGCGGGTCCTTCTTCTTTCCGCTCAGCCAGCGTTTCAACGACGAGGGGGTCCGCCCGACCCTTGCGGCCAGGTTCTCGATGGAATGCACGTCGTTGACGCACTCGTGGGCTCTCTTGACCTCCGCGCGTGACTGGGATCGGTCGTCCGAGCTGCGGATCTGCTGCCAGACGGCGCCAACGAAGTCCCGGAGGGTCTGAAACAGGTCCTCGGCGGGTAGCCTCGCGGCTCCCGTGTTGAGGAACTGGACGCCGAGGGTGCGCGGCTCCGGATCGGAGCGCCAGCTCACGTCGACGACGTCGTCCCGGCGCCAGATGATCGCGTTCGGCAGCAGGACGCCTTGTCCCACGCGGAGCAGCGAGTGGCTGGCGAGCCACTCGTCGATCTCTCGTTCATGACCGTCCCATTCCGCGCAGGTCAGCGCTTCCAACAACCCGTGACCATGAGAGGCTCTCGCTGCTCGGTAGACTCGCTCGCCCGCGATCAGGGCGGGCCAACTCCGACCGATCCAGGCGGCCAGCGCCGACGCCGGGCCGATGACGTCCTCGTGGACTGTCCCCCCGGCCACGTGTGCCGTCAGGGGCCTGCCCTCACACGTGATGCGCAGCGCCGCCCAGGTCGCCTGCTGGCCCCTGTCCGCAAGGCGCTCGCAAGGAAGCCACTCGACCTGGATCGCGAAGCCATTGGGTCGACCCAGCTTCATCTGCGCGCTCCATGGGCCCGGCGGTACTCGCGGCGCCAGCGAGTGAATCGTGCCTCGTCGAGGATCCTGCGCTCGAAGAACTCACGAGCAATGTCGACAGGCACCTCATGGTCTTCAGCCGGATAGCCCTTGTAGCTGAAGACGGTCGCGCCAGTAGCTCTGCGTTGCAGGCGTGCTCAGGTCATCTCTCACCCAGCAGAAATTGCTCTCGAGCGCCAGGTCGAGCCATCCCTGAGCCTGCTCGATGGTGACGTCGACTGGGCAGGGGCTGATATCGGGGTGGCGTCGATGCCACTTGGGGGGCCCCCACGGCCCGGGGTGAGTCTTGTGCTCCGGGCTGGGCTCGTACTTGGCTGGGTGGCTGCCGCTGACAGGGGGGCCGGACTTGCGGATGGCTCCGCTACTTCGTCCTGGCATCACTTTCGCCACTCAGGCTCCCTCGCGACCTGTTGGCCAGCCGCTCAAGGTCCGGGACCGTACCAGCATCCAGCCCTCGCTCCAAGGGCACTGCACATGTTCGAGCCACTGCGCGATGCGGCCTTCTTCGCCCAGGGCAGGCGGGTCGACCCCAAGGAGCTCGTCTACTACGACGAGTCGAAGCTGCCCCGGCCGCTCACCGCGCAGGACGTGGTGGCCACCATCCGCGAGAAGGACTCCAGCTACGAGCCGTGTGCCTACCTGGGCGGCACCAAAGATCCCAAGTCCTTCAAGTGGCTGCTGGCCGGACGCATCGGCGACCACCGGGGGCAGGTCCACGGCTGGGTGGGCCCCAAGTTCATGGAGCTGATGCAGATGGGCCACCACCTGCTCACCGGCCGC
>JACRCT010000162.1 GCA_016218885.1 Deltaproteobacteria bacterium
ATCAGGATATCGTAGCGGTTGTCCGACGTCAGCGTTTGGCGGCGGTCAGTGTTCTCCAGCCGGCTGCGTTCCTGATCAGTCTGTACGATCTCGCGCACACCACCGGGACGCTCGGCGAGCACCTTGCGAACCGCCTCTTCCTTGAAGCCCGGCAGATCCTTCGTGTCGAGCAAGTCCTCATAGGATACGCGAGCGCGCTCGACCACGTAATTGCCGTTATGCGGTGTCGTGCTATTGGGGCTCGGATAGAAATCGAGCGGGTGCACGCGTTTCATCACGTAGCGCATGCGATTGACGGTCGATAGCTTGTCGCCGGTCCAGCGCAAGCTCGGCGTGCGCTCGACAACCGGCCCCTTCATGATCGCCGTCGGAAACTCGGCCAGGTCGCTGATGACTCCCGTCAGGAGCAACCGCTCGTGGCTCCGCAGTTGACGCATTTGTAGCAAGCGCCGCTGCGCACCATGATGGAGCCGCAGTTGTGGCAGGGAGGGGCGTCGGCCTGGTTCAAGAAGGTGGCCCGCTCCATGCTCTGGGCCTTGATGCGCTGGGTGAGCTCCATGGGCCCGCTCTTCTCGATGGCGGGTGGCAGCGCGGCGATTTCGCGCTCTTGCGGCTGGGGAGAGGGCTCCTCGGCTTTGAGGAACTTCAGCTCCAGCCAGCGGAAGATGTAGTCGGCCACGCTCTTGGCGATGGGCACGTCCTTGTTGTTGGTGAAGCCCGATGGCTCGAAGCGGGTGTGCACGAACTTGTCGGCCAGCACCTGCAGCGGGACGCCATACTGCAGGGAGAGGCTGATGGCGGTCGCGAAGCAGTCCATCAGGCCCGAGACCACCGAACCCTCCTTGGCCATCACGCAGAACAGCTCGCCGGGCTTGCCGTCGTCGTACATGCCCACCGTCAGGTAGCCCTCGTGGCCCCCGACCGCGAACTTGTGCGTGATGGAGCGGCGCTCGTCAGGCAGACGGCGACGCGCAGCGGTGGGCGTGGCGAGCTTGTTGTCCAGCTCGACTTTGGACGAGCGTCCGGTGGAGAGCGGCTGGGTACGCTTGCAGCCGTCGCGGTAGACCGCAATCGCCTTCAGGCCCAGCTTCCAGGCCGTGCGGTAGACCTGCTCGATGTCCTCGACCGCCGCCTCGGTGGGCAGGTTGACCGTCTTGGAAATGGCGCCGGAGAGGAAAGGCTGCACTGCCGCCATCATCTTGACGTGGCCCATCCAGTGGATGGAGCGGCTGCCGTTCTTGGCCCGGAAGGCGCAGTCGAACACCGCCAGGTGCTCTCCTCGCAGACCGGGAGCGCCCTCGATGGTCTCGTTGGCATCCAGGTACTCGATGATGGATTGGATCTGGTCTGCCGGGTACCCCAGCCGCTCGAGTGACTGGGGCACGGTTCCATTGACGATCTTCAGGACCCCGCCGCCCACCAGCTTCTTGTATTTGACCAGGGCGATGTCGGGCTCGATGCCCGTCGTGTCGCAGTCCATCATGAAGCCGATGGTGCCGGTCGGGGCGAGGACGCTGACCTGCGCGTTGCGGTAGCCGTGCGTCACGCCCAGGCTGAGGGCCTCGTCCCAGGCAGCGCGCGAGGCGGTCAGCAGCCCGGGTGGCACGCGGGCCCCATCGAGCAGCTGCGCCTGCTGGCGGTGCTTGCGGACCACCGCGAGCATCGGCTCGCGGTTCTTCTCGAAGCCGGCAAAAGACCCGAGCTCGGAGGAGACCCGCGCGCTGGTCTTGTAGGCCGTGCCGGTCATCAGCGAGGTGATGGCCGCGGCGTAGGCACGCCCCTCGTCGCTGTCGTAGGGCAGGCCACGGGCCATCAGCAGCGCACCCAGGTTGGCATACCCCAGGCCCAACGGGCGGAAAGCGTGGCTGTTCTCGCCGATGCGCTCGGTGGGATAGCGCGCGTAGTCGACCAGGATCTCCTGGGCGAGGACGGTCAACTCCACAGCCCGGGCGAACGACTCGGCGTCGAACTCCCCGTCGAGCGTGCGGAAGTGCATCAGGTTGAGCGACGCCAGGTTGCAGGCCGAGTCATTGAGGAACATGTACTCGGAGCAGGGGTTCGAGGCGTGGATGGCGTCGGTGTTGGGGCAGGTGTGCCAGGCGTTGATGGTGTCGTGAAACTGCATGCCCGGGTCGCCGGTGATGTGGGCGTTGACGGCGATCTCTCGGAAGACCTCGCGGGCGCGCAGCGCGTCCATGGCCCGACCATCGGTGATCGCCCGGGTCGTCCACAGGTCGTCGTTCTCCACGGCCCGCATGAAGGCGTCGGTGGCCCGGACCGAGTTGTTGGAGTTCTGGAAGAAGACCGACTTGTAGGCCTCACCGTTGAAAGAGCCGTCGTAGCCCGCATCGATGAGCGTCCAGGCCTTCTTCTCCTCGGCCGACTTGCAGCGCACGAAGTCGAGGATGTCGGGGTGGTCGGCGTTGAGGATGACCATCTTCGCGGCACGGCGGGTCTTGCCGCCGGACTTGATGACCCCCGCAAAGGCGTCGAAGCCGCGCATGAAGGAGACGGGGCCCGAAGCGGTGCCGCCGCCGGCCAGCTGCTCGCGCGAGGAGCGCACCGCAGAGAAGTTGGTGCCCGTGCCCGAGCCATACTTGAAGAGCATCCCCTCGGTCTTGGCCAGCGAGAGGATGGAGTCCATCGAGTCCTAGACCGAGTTGATGAAGCAGGCCTAGCACTGCGGTTGCTCCTCGATGCCCACGTTGAACCAGACCGGGGAGTTGAAGCTCATCGACTGGTGCAGCACGAGGAAGGAGAGCTCGGCGCGGAAGGTCTCCGCGTCGGACTCGGTGGCGAAGTACCCGCCCTGACGTCCCCAGGCGGTGATGGTGTCCACCACGCGCTTGACCATCAGCCGGACCGAGTTCTCGCGGCTGGTCGAGCCCGGGGTGCCCCGGAAATACTTCGAGGCCA
>JACRCT010000163.1 GCA_016218885.1 Deltaproteobacteria bacterium
ATTGCTCGAATCGAGCATGGGCGACGACGCCCGGCGCGAGCTCGAGGCCCAGCTGGGCGTCCTGGGCCAGCAGGAGCCCGGCTTCCGTTGCCGGGCCTGCGGGCACGGTTTCGCCGAGCCCCAATTCCGCTGCGTGGCCTGCCGCGGCTGGGACACCGTGGAGCGTCGCACCAGCGAGCCCTCCCCGACGACGTCTCCCTCGGCGAGGTGAAGTGCCCGGTCCTGGGGCGGCCCGCGGAGCGCTTCTCGATGCGTGCCCTGAGGGGCCAGGGCGGTTAGATTGACGGCCCACTTCCGCTCTCTAAGATGCGTGGGCAGGAGGCAGACCCCGTGAAGGAACGAGCACAGCAAATCATCGCCGCGACGCTGGCCAGGTGCGTGGAGAAGGGGTTATTGCCGCCCCTCCCGGGCGAGGCGACGGTGGAGGCCCCCAAGAACCCCGCCCACGGCGACTGGTCCTCCAACGCAGCGATGCTCCTGAGCAAGCCCGCGGGGAAGAGGCCGCGGGACGTCGCCCAGCTCCTCCTGGACAACCTGGTGGACGACGCCCACGTCGTGACCAAGGCGGAGATCGCCGGGCCGGGCTTCCTCAACCTGTGGATCTCGTCGCGCGTGTGGCTCGAGGCGCTCGCCGAGGTGCTCGCCAAGGGCGCCTCCTACGGCCGCAGCGAGGCGGGCAAGGGCAGGCCGGTCATGGTCGAGTACGTCTCGGCCAACCCCACCGGGCCCATGCACGTCGGCCATGGCCGCGGCGCGGTCGTCGGCGATGCCTTGGCGACGCTGCTCGGCGCGACGGGCTTCAAGGTCACCCGCGAGTACTACGTCAACGACGCCGGCGGGCAGGTCAAGCAGCTCGGGCGGGCGCTCTTCATGCGCTACCGCGAGCAGTGCGGCCTGCCCCTGCCCAGGCCTGATCTGCCCGCGCCGCCCGCCGACCCCAGACCCCCGAGGAGAAGAAGCAGAAGCGGGACTGGGACGAGGCCATGGCCAGGATCCTCCCGTATCCGGGCGAGTACCTGGTGGAGGTCGCGCGCCGCTTCAAGGAGAAGCACGGTGACCGCTACGTGGACGCCGGGCCGGCCGAGATCGACGGCCTGTTCACCGACTTCGGCATCGCCCAGATGCTCGAGGTCATCAAGGGCGACCTCAAGGCGCTCAACATCGAGTTCGACAGCTGGTTCAGCGAGCGGACGCTGCACGCCAACCGCGCCATCGACAAGGCCGTGGAGGCGCTCACCGCCAAGGGGCACATGTTCCGCGGCGTGCTGCCGCCCCCCAAGGACGCCGCCCACGCCGAGGACTACGAGCCCCGTGAGCAGCTGCTCTTCCGGGCCACCGCGTTCGGCGACGACCAGGACCGGCCGCTGCAGAAGTCGGACGGCAGCTACACGTACTTCGCCGCCGACATCGCCTACCACAAGGACAAGCTGGACCGCGCTCAGGACTGGCTCATCGACGTCTGGGGGGCGGACCATGGCGGCTACGTCAAGCGCGTCAAGGCGGCGGTCGAGGCGCTCACCGGGCGCAAGGGCAGCCTGGACGTGGTGCTGGTGCAGATGGTCAACCTCGTCAAGGACGGCAAGCCGTACAAGATGAGCAAGCGCGCCGGCACCTTCGTCACCCTGCGCGATGTGGTGGACGAGGCGGGACGCGACGCCACGCGCGTGATGTTCCTGATGAAGCGCGCCGATGCGCAGCTCGAGTTCGACCTCGATCTCGTCAAGCGCCAGACGATGGAGAACCCGGTCTTCTACGTGCAGTACGGGCATGCCCGCTGCGCCAACATCTTCAAGAAGGCCGCGGCCTCGGGCATCGCGCCGCCTCAGTTCGACCTGGGGCTGCTGGAGCGCAAGCTGACGCACCCCGACGAGCTCGACCTGGTCAAGCGCGTCGTCTCCTTCCCGGCGATGGTCGAGGGTGCTGCCCGGGCCCTCGAGCCGCACCGGGTCATCTTCTGGGTGCAGGAGACCTCGGCCGCCTTCCAGTCCTGGTACACCCAGGGCAACCAGGACAAGTCGCTGCGCGTGGTGCAGCCCGACGAGCCGGAGCTGACCCGCGCCCGGCTGATGCTGGTGAAGGCGCTGCAGACCGTCTTCGCCAACGCCCTGTCGCTGCTGGGCGTCAGCGCGCCGGAGTGGATGGAAGGGCCGAAGGAAGAGCTCGAGCAGTAGGAAGGGAAGGCCATGCGCGACAGCCATCGGATGCGTGACGGCTTCGACCTGCACCTCGACAACCGCCAGATCGCCGCCTTCGTCATCGGCTCGCTGGTGGTCCTGGGGGTGGTGTTCTCGGTCGGGGTCCTCGTCGGCAAGCAGCTCGCCGCCACTGCTTCACAGGGAGCGGCCGGGCCCGGCGACCCGCTCGCGGCCATCGACGCCAAGGAGAAGGTGCGCTCGCCCGACTTGGTGCAGGGCGTGGGCGAGATTCCCGCGCCCAAGTCCGATGCGCCGCTGACCTATCAGAGCGAGCTCACCAAGCCGGCGGCCACCCGCCCCGCCGCCGATGCCCCGCCGACGTCACCGAGGGAGCCCAAGGGCGCTGCGCCCAAGGACAAGCCCGAGGCCACCAAGGCCGTTGCCGAAACGCCCGAGGGCGTCGAGACGGACCGGAAGGCCGAGCCGGACACGAAGGATGAGCCGGGCCGAAGAGAGGGCCTCGCGGCGGCGTTCGACAAGGCGGGTGCCAAGCCCGAGGGAGAGGGAGGAGGGCTGACGCTCCAAGTCGCCTCTCTGCCCACCCAGCCCGAAGCCAACAAGCTCGTGGGCAAGCTTGGCGCCAAGGGCCTGAGCGCCTACGTGGTGGAAGCGGACGTGCCGGGCAAGGGCCATGTCTTCCGCGTCCGGGTCGGCCACTACGCCACCCGCGCGGATGCCGAGGAGGGCCTGAAGAACTTCAAGAAGAGGTCGGCCCTACCGGCCATCATCTCCAACCGTTGATCGCGGTCCCTGAGCCGGGAGCGGCCATGCCGAAATGCGTTGAGAAACCCTGGGGTCACGAGGTCATCTGGGCGCACACCGAGCGTTATGTCGGCAAGGTCCTGCACATCCGTGCCGGGCACAAGCTGTCCCTGCAGTTCCACCGGGTCAAGGACGAGACCATCCACCTGTGGAGCGGGCGCCTGCTGCTGGTGATCGAGGAGGGCGGCGCCCTGGTCGAGCGGGAGATGAAGCCGGGCGACAGCTGCCACATCGTCCCCGGCACCCGGCACCGCATGATCGCGCTCGCCGACTGCGATGTGCTCGAGGCTTCCACTCCCGAGCTCGACGACGTGGTGCGCATCGAGGACAGCTACGGGCGGCAGGGGACCTCGAAGCCATAGCCATCGTCTGGCCGCATATTCGCTCTCTCCTCGAGCGATCGTTGGCGTGAACGGCGACGGCGACAACCCGGAAAGCGGGAAGGTCGGGTCGTGCGTGGGCTTCAAGCCGTTCACGTCGCCGTCGCCGTCAACGTCAACGTCAACGGCCCACGTCGAGGCTGGTCTTCGCCGCACGGTGGAGGTCGCAAGACCCTCTCTGCGCTCCCGCCTGGTCCTGCTCCCTGCCTTGCTGGACGGGCGCCGCGGCGCTCGGGTCAAGGCAGCCAGGCGCGCGCCGCGAGCGCGCGGCCTCGATGGCGGATAGACTTCGGCGCAGGCACCTGGGCTCGAGTTGTTGAGGCTTGAGAAGCGGAAGTTGGAGAGCGACGCATGACGGATCTGCAGGCGATGGGGTGGGGGCCTTTCTTCGAAGACCAGTGGAGCGTGCTTGCCCGGAAGGGCTGGCTCCCCGCCCGCATCGCTGCTGAGCATCGCGGCCGCTTTCAGGCCTGGACTGCCTCGGGTCCGGCGGAGGCCCGGCTCGCCGGACGCCTGCAGCGCGAGCTGCGCGGCGAGGCGCGGCCTGCGGTCGGCGACTGGGTCGCGCTGCGCCCCGACGGGACGCTGGCCACGGTCGAGCGCGTCCTCGCGCGCCGTAGCGCCTTCGTCCGCAGGGCGGTGGGCGAGCGGGACGCAGGGCAGGTCGTGGCCGCCAACGTAGACACGATCCTGCTGGTCCTCGATCTCGAAGAGGCCGACCTCAACATGCGGCGGGCCGAGCGCTTTCTCGCCCAGCTGATGGAGAGCGGGGCGCGCCCCGTGCTGGTGCTCAACAAGTCCGACGTGCGCGATGACGGTCCGGCCCTGCTCGAGCAGGTGCGGCGCCAATGCCCCAACGCGGGCTCCCATCTGGTTTCCGCCCGCTGCGGCG
>JACRCT010000149.1 GCA_016218885.1 Deltaproteobacteria bacterium
CGCGCGCTGCAACCTGCGCTGCCGCCACTGCCTGGCCTTCGCTCCCCGGCGCACCGCGGAGGGCTCGGCCCATACCCTCGCGCCCTGGCTGCTCGACCGCCTGCGCGAGGACCTGCGCTACGTCACCTACTCGTGCATCGGCGATCCCGGTGAGCCGTTGGTGGCGCCGGTGCTATTCCAGGTGCTGGAGGCGTTGGGGGCGGAGCGCCCGGCGGCGCACGCGCCGGTGGTCCACCTCGTCTCCAACGGGATGCTGCTCGACGCGCCGATGGCGCTTCGCCTGGCCCAGACGGGTGTGCGCTCGGTGGCGGTCTCGCTCGACGGGGCCAGCGCCCGGACCAACGACGCGCTGCGCGTCGGCAGTCGCTTCGACCGGGTGGTCGGGAACCTGCGTGGGGTGGTGAGCATGAGGCGCGAGCGCGGGCTGGACCTGCGCCTGGGAGTCTCCACCGTGGTGACCGCCTCGAACCTCGCCGAGCTCGAGGCGCTGATGGAGCTGGCGGCGGACATGGGGCTCGACTGGGTGAAGCTGGAGGAGCTGGTGCCGGTCCACGGCCTGGAGCGCGAGTTGGTGGAGACTCGAGCGCTGGAGACGGCCGTGGGCCGAGCCCTGCGCCGGGCCGAGCAGCTCAAGGTGGTGGCGGTGGATCACACGCGCTGCTGGGACCTCTGGCCATGCCGGATCACGCCCGAGGCGGCAGCCTTCCATCGCGCCGACGAGTTCGCCAACCGGTCGGAGATTCACCCCTGTCGCGGCCCCTGGGAGCTCGCCTATGTGGGGCCCGACGGCGCGGTGCGGATGGGCGACCCCTATTCGCCGGCGTTGGGCAACCTCGCCGAGGCCAGCCTCATGCAGATCTGGCAGGGGCCCCTGGCGCGCTCCCAGCGTGAGCAGGCGGTCCGATCGCGGCCCTGCGGCCAAGGCCCGTGCTCGGTGCGGCCTCGGCGCGGGTAGCGCCAGCGTCGAGGGGCCAGGTTCCGATTTCGAATTCCGGGGCTGCCAGCATCGCGATTTCAGCAACGGGCGGCTGATGAGCGCCCCAGCCACGGTCAGCGTGTACCGGGCGAGCCCTCCCGCCGTGAATTTCTGCCTCGTCGACGTCGACGAGGTAAGAGCAGCGAGCCAAGTCCTTCTTCCGTGCCAGCTCACGCGCTGCGTCGAAGCCACAGAGCACGAGGTTCCGCGCATGGGCGGAGCAGCGACAGGGCGGACTCCCCTCTCCCAGGGGCTGGAGCACCCGTTGGGAGAGGGCACGGGGAGCGGGCCGCCATCGGCTCTCCTCGTGGGCCTTGGCGTCTCTACCGGGTGCTCCTTGAGCTTGCCGCTCACGCCGTTCAGTGCCGCGGCGTCCTCTTCGGACGCCACCTCCGAGTTCAGCGTGACGGCTTGGGCACCGCTACCAGCGGCGGACGCATGGCGATCGTTGACCAGACCAGCCGACCCGACCAGTCCAGTCGACTGGACTGGTCCGGACGGGTCCGGGCGGGCAGGAGACCGATGCGCCGCCTGCAGTGGCGGGGAGACCGAGGAACTTGTGCGGCTTGAGTCCTGCCGGATCGCTGCGTACTCTGCCCGCCAGACCAACCCGACAGGGAAGAACAAGTGCCCGCTTCGTCACTCGCCCCCGACGCCCTCAAGCGTGCTCGCGCCCGTCTCCTGCAGATGCACTTCGAGAGCCACGTCGGGCACCTCGGAGGAAACCTCTCGGCGCTCGACATCCTCCTCTGCCTGCACCACGACGTGCTGGGCCCCTCCGACGCCTTCGTGCTCTCCAAGGGGCATTCGGTGGGGGCGCTGTACGTCGCCCTGTGGTCGGTGGGGCGGCTCAGCGACGAGGACCTGCGCACCTTCCACCGCGATGGGACGCGCCTCGCCGGGCATCCGCCTCCCGAGGGGATCCCCGACATCCCCTTCGCCACCGGAAGCCTCGGACACGGCCCGGCGCTCGCCGCCGGTCTGGCCCTGGCGCGGAAGCTGCGCGGCCAGGAGGGTCGCGCCTATTGCCTCACCTCCGACGGCGAATGGGACGAGGGCTCGTGCTGGGAGACGGTGATCTTCGCGCGCCAGCGCCAGCTGGCGAACCTGACCCTCATCGTCGACCTCAACGGCTTGCAGGGGTTCGGCACCACCAAGGAGGTCGCCGACCTCGACCCGCTCGCCTCCCGTTTCGCGACCTTCGGGTGGAGCGTCCGCGAGGTCTCGGGCCACTCGCCCGAGGAGCTGGCCATGGCCCTCAAAGCGCCCTGCGACCAGCCCCTGGTCGTGCTCGCCCGCACCGTGAAGGGGCGCGGCGTCTCGTTCATGGAGAACCGCATGGAGTGGCACTACCTGCCCATGTCCGAGGCCCAATACCGGCAGGCCCTGGCCGAGGTCGAGCGCTCATGAAGAGAGAGTTCTGCCAGGCCCTCGTGGATCTTCGCCGCGAGGACCAGCTGCTGTTCCTGACCGGCGACCTGGGCTTCGACGCTCTCGAGCCCCTGCGCGAGGTGCTCGGGCCCCGCTTCATCAACGCCGGAATCGCCGAGCAGAACATGGTGGGCGTCGCCGCCGGGCTGGCCCGCGGCGGCTTCCGCCCCTGGGTCTACAGCATCGCCACGTTCTCCTACGCCCGCCCCTTCGAGCAGATCCGCAACGACGTCTGCGCACACCAACTGCCGGTGCGCATCGCGGGAAACGGCGGCGGCTACGGCTACGGAGTGCAGGGCTCGACCCACCACGCCCTCGAGGACTACGGGGTGCTCCTCACCCTCGGCGGGCTGCAGGTCTTCGTCCCCACCTTCGGAGCGGATCTCGCGCCCGCGGTGGAGCAGATGCATCGCCTGCCCGGGCCGGCCTACCTGCGCCTGGGGCTCTCCGAGGAGCCCCGCGGCTTCCGCGTTCCCCCTTTCGCTCCCTGGCGGCGGCTGGTGGAGGGGGCCGGCCCCACGGTGGTGGCGGTGGGAGCCATCGCGGGCAGCCTCGTGGAGCCCTTGAGCTCCCTCGAAGGACTGGATCGCCCCAGCCTGTGGTCGCTGTCGGTGTTGCCCTTCACCGAGCTCCCCGAGGCGCTGCTGGCCGACCTGGCGCGCTCCAAGGCCCTGGTCGTCGTCGAAGAGCACGTGGCGCAGGGAGGGGTCGCCCAGATGCTGGCCCACCACCTGCTCCTGCGAGGGCTGGCGCCGCGCACATTCCGCTCCCACGCCGCCGCGGGCTACGTCACGGGGCTGCACGGGTCGCAGAAGTACCATCGCCGCGAATGCGGCCTCGACCCGGCCAGCGTGCGGGACTCGGTGCTTGAGCTGGCCCGGGGCCTCGCCGCGCTGCGGGCGTCCTGATCCGCTGATCCGACGATCGCCGGCTCCTGGCTGAGGGAGGAGACCTGTCCCGCCCGTTTGCTGTCCAGCCAGCTCGCGCCCTCCAGTCCGGACCGGCAGGAACCAGGCAAAGATGTCAGGGGCGGTCGAGGCCAGACCTTCACCCCTGCGTCATGTGTTCTTGGTTTTGCTCGACCTTTCGCTTACCGAGCGGCGGGCCCGCTGTTTGCACGAACAGCAACCCCGCCAAGCAGGCAAGCAAAGGAACCGATGATGCGCCGAGCTCTTCTTCTCACCGCTCTTTCCCTGATGGTCCTGGCTCCCCGGGCCGCGTCTGCGGCCGGCCCGGTGCTCGGCGGAGGGATCGTCGGCACCGTGCTCGCGGACGGCGGGGACAGCCGATACTCGGACCTGGAAGGCGCCGGCTACAAGGTCGGCTTTGAGGTTGGCAGCAACCGCTTCCGCCACGAGTGGGCCTTCAACCAGACCGTCCTGTCGGGCAGCGGAGGCGGGACAGACCACCACCTCACCCTGACCGGGTTCAGCTACCAGCTCGGCTTCATGTTCCTCACGCGTGGCTTCACCCCCTATATCGGCGCCGGCGTCGAAGGCGGCCTCGCCGCCATGCGCGAGCCTTGCTCGGTCGTCTACCGCTTCAGCCCCGGCTACCTCGATCGCAGCTGCAACGAGGTCAACGTGGGCGCCTATTTGCGGCCCTACGGCATCTTCGGCCTGCGGGGGCAGTTCGACTTCGGGCTGGGGCTGCGCACCGAGCTGGTGACCAGCTATTACGGGAATCTCGTTGGCCTCGCGACCAACTTCGCGGTGTCCTACACATGGTAGCGGCGACAACGGTCTCAATGCCCTAGGTCCCCCGATACAGCCTCAGCATCTCCGTGGCTTCCGCCTCCGATGCGCCCAAAGCCATGAGCGCCCCATGCACCGAGGACAAGGACTCCTTGTCCTCGAGGTCGAGCTCTTCGGGCGAACCTCGCGAACTCTAGTTAACCAAGATGTTGACTCGAACTACGCATGCTGCAGCTCCCGCCGCAGCGTCTTCCCTCAGCACTGAAGAGGAAGCTCCCTCGCTTCCTCGCCTGTGCCGGATTCCGCCGGGCCGGAGTCGCTGCGTGGAGCCCGAGCGGATGTTCGACAGATCGAAGACCAGCCGCACGTCCCAGCCCTGGTGGCAATAGTCCCCTCAGGGCGAGAACTTGCGCAGGATGGCAAAGACTTCAACGGCCTCATCCGCGCCCTGCGGAACAAGGCTTGACCCGAACCGGCAACCCTCGTTGGTTCCGGCTCGGCCGGCTCAAGGATCGTCCCGGCGCGACTTCCAGCTCCTGGGGGTGCAAGGCGCTACGGCGGCGCGAAGCCCCGCAGCGCCAGGGTTTGCTGGCCTTCGCACGATGGATCGGCAGAGACAAAGGACAGGGCGTCGCCCACCTGCCTGCGGCACTGGTACAGAGCCCTGGCTCCGCGTCCCGGCCCGCTCAGCAGATGTCCTGCCAGCTCGGCCGGGGAGCCATCGGCGCAACTCGCTTGGAGCGTCACCTGGCCGCCCGCGCACTCGTACAAAGGCCTCGTCTCCGCTGCGGCCTGCGCGAGGAGCCGGAACTGGGCGTGTCGCGCGGCGCCGGGCGGGAGGTGCAACGAAGCGCCGGGGCGCTCGCCACGCCAGGTCATCAGAAGCGTGGAGGGCAGGCGCCGCTCGAGGATCATCGGCGGGCCGGCGGCGAGCCAGTACGCCGGAGGGAGGGTGCTCACGGTCTCGTAGCCGGCGAGGGCGTTCATCCCGATGTGATAGCTGCCGTCGGGGCACCACCAGCCGCTGAAGCAGTGACACGGGCCGATGCAGGAGCCGGCGGCGGGAGTCCTCAGGTCGGTGTCTTCGCCCATGAACCAGCCGTTCACCTCATAGCCGCCATCGATGTTCTGCGGGGCGACTCCCTGCGAGCGGGCCTTCTCGACCAGGGACCAGCGCGCCTCGTTCCAGCGGAACTCGTCGTGGACGCCGGCGACCGAGTAGTAGGCGAGCGCGGCCAGGGCGACGGCGAACCCCCAGCGAGCGCGAGCCGAAACCGCCTGGGAGGGCCCGGTCGAAAGCGAGAAGACGACCGGCAGCAGCACGGCGATGCCCATCATGCTCGGCAGGTAGTAGCGCTCGAACACGTTGAGCTTGAAGACCTGCAACGGCACCAGCAGCGACACCACCGCCAGCAGACCGGCGAAGAGGATCATCTCCCACTGGAGGGGTCGGGCCTGCGCCTGGGCGCGTGCCCGCCACCCGCCGAGGAGCACCGGGGCCCAGGCCGCCGTTCCCGCGACCACGATGGCACCGATGATCGTCCAGACCCAGGCCGGCCACTGCGGGTGCGCGAGCTTGAGCTGGTAGACGTCGGAGACCGTGACCGGCCCGATTCCGCTGTCCAGCAGCACGTTGCCGCCGAACGGGAAGGTGGAGTGCGCAGTGGCCGCGGCATCGGCGCTGCTGGTCCCCACCCATTGCAGCGCCACCACGCCCAGGACCACGAGGAGGACTCCCGCGCCCGCCACGGCGGCGAGGCGCCGGAGGTCCGGCGCCGCCCAGGGGAAGAGGAGCAGGAGCGGCAGGAAGAAGGCGGTCATGTACGTGACGAAGATGACCGGCCCCACGGTGAAGCCTTTGAGGCTCACCTCGGTCACGGTGCCGTAGAGCGACTGGCTGAACGCGGTGGGCAGGTTGCCGGAGGCGCGCGCCACCGGGAAGTAGAGCAGCACGACCGCCAGGAAGACTGCACAGCCCACGCCGAGCGGCAGCAGTGACCGGCGCAGCCTCGCCCAGTCGCGGCGCATCACGAGCGCGAGCAGGGTCGCCCCCACCAGGGCCGGGAAGACCACCGCGCAGAGTTGGCGGGTCCAGAAGGTCGCCCCGACCAGCACTCCCACCACCGCCATGCGCCAGACCGGCAGCACCGGTCCCTCGGGGGAGCGCGCCTCTGCCTTTTGGCGCCCTTCGAAGAAGAGGACTGCTCCGAGCAGCGCCGGGAGCAGCCCGTACAGCTCGTTCATGAAGGTGGTGGCGGAGTAGAAGAAGAGCGGGTTGAGCGCCATGACCAGCAAGGTTGCGCAGGCCAACCTGGGCCTTACGTCCCCCACTCGCAGCAGGCGCCCCAGCGCCCACAAGCTGATGAGCCCCAGCGCCATGGTGAGCGCGCGCAGCACCAGGTGCGAATGGCCGAAAAGCTTCACCAGCGGCGCGGCGAGCAGGACCTGGCCGATCACCGACGAGGTGCAGCCCACGACCAGCAACCGCCCGGTGTCGGCCAGGCGGTGCGCGATGCGGGCGTAGACCCAGTCGTCGTTGAGCGGGAAGTCACCCCACGGGCGCACCACCAGATAGGCGAGCAGGAGCGCCCCGTACGGGGCCAGCTGGAGGGCCCGGGCCGACAGGCCCCGCTTCTCAGACTGCATGTGCATAGGCGTCAGGTCCTGCTCCTCAGGGAAGGTCGGCGACGTGACGGCCTTGGTGAGTAGCGCAGGCTGCGCCGAGGAACAAGGCCCGACCGCCTGTCGCCATCCTCGCGACGATGGCTTTGAGATGTCTTCAGTTCGGGTAGGGCTTCTGGCGGGGTGCTTCACGAGGCAGTTGCCGGACTCGCTGGCGCTCGCCGCCGCACTCCATGCCCTGCGAGGCTTTGCGCCGCCGGCTCGCTTGCGCTCGGGCCTACGGGCCTACGGGCCTACGGCGCATTGGCGCATTGGCGCATTGGCGCATTGGTCCGTCGGCCCATTGAACGAAGCCTACTCAATCCAAATCGGCGCAGAATAGGCGACGCCCTCGTCTTCGTTCGGGACTTGATTGTCATTCTTGTCGAAGGCCCTGCTATAGATCCGAAGCCAGTAATACGTGTCAAATGGCTTCTGTAGGGGCGAAGGCTTCCAGTACACGCTGTGGTCGTCGAAGGCTCTGGTGCTGACGACTCTGCCACCCCTGCCAAGGACCTCGATCCGGGTAATCCTCTCTGCATCATGGCTGCTATTTGGATTGCGAACAGAGATCTCGAATGAAAGCTGAGACGGATTCTGAAGTACCGAGCCCATGATCTGCCCGTTGACCGTGTAGACGACTTCGAGGTCGCTGTCCTTGGAGGCGTAGACGTGTCGAGCCTTCATGGCGTCAAGGAGCGCCTGGCGCGTGAGAGCCGGGGCCAGGACGGCCGTGCGGGAGTCTTGCACCACACCGGAGAGGTGGTGAGCGTCAATTCCAATGACAGGCGCCACGCGCCAGCCCTTGTCCAGCGCTTCGACGACCTTGTCGAAGAAGCAGCTGTTCCTTGGCTTGCACACCTCGATCATCGCCATGTACTCCCGCCGCGCGTTGGTCAGCCCGGCGAACCCACCGAAGTCGTAGACCCCTCCCGAGATGATCGCTCCCGGGTGGTTGAAGGAGGCGATGTACTGCTTGGCCACCAGCCAGTCGTAGAAGGTCAATAGGGTGACGCCATCTGCATCCGCGTCATAGGTCGCGTAGGGGCGAAAGACGTTTGCGTGGCCTAACGGACTCACGTTCTCTGAGAACTCAAAGCCCCACATGGCGACGAAGCTGGGGGTGGTGGCCGCGTTCGCCTGCCTGCGGGTTTCACCCCAGTTGGGCAAGAAGTTGGGGTATTTATGCTGCGAATGATCCGAGATCATATAGAAGTCATAGCCAGCATTTGCAGCCAGCGCGAAATGGTCGGCAGGCGTGCCCTCGCCGTCGCTGTATACCGAATGACCGTGGTTGCTGCCGAAGTAGAAACGGAGCGTGCAGCCCGAGGCGGCTCCGCATAGGCCGCCGCAGCCGTCGAGGGCCCCGCAGACGCCGCTCCTGCAGGAGGGCGTGCAGCTCGTCTGGCAGGCACCCGAGCCGTTGCAGACATAGGGCCCGCAACCGTTCTCGGGATCGGCCCCAGCCGTACGGTTGCGACAGGTGCCCACATAGTTGGCGAGGTTGCAGGCGACGCACGGCCCGTTGCACGCGCTATCGCAGCACACGCCGTCCGCACATTGACCCGAGTTGCACTCGCAGCCTGCGGCGCAGGAGGCGCCCTTCGCCTTTTTGGCGATGCAGCTGGTGCCCGCGCAGTAGTTGGCGGCGTCGCACTGCGTGCTGGAGCACCCCCCCGTGCACGAGGTGTTACAGACCCCCGCGCCGTTGCAGGCGTAGCGCCCGCAGCCGTTCTCGGGATCGGTCCCCGCCGTACGGTTGCGACAGGTGCCCAGGTAGCCGGAAAGGTTGCAGGCGGCGCATGGCCCGCTGCAGGCGCGATCGCAGCACACGCCGTCCACGCAGCGACCCGAGCTGCACTCGCAGCCCGCGCCACAGGAGGCGCCATTGGCCTTCTTGGCGCTGCAGTTGGTGCCCGCGCAGTAGCTGCTGGAGTCGCACTGGGTGCTGGAGCAACCTCCCGCGCACGACGTGTTGCATGCCCCCGCGCCGTTGCAGGCGTAGCGCCCGCATGCGTTCTCGGGATCGGTGCCTGACGCGTGGTGGCTGCAGGTCCCCACGTGGCCGGCGAGGTTGCAGGCGGAGCAGGTGCCCTGGCAGGCGGTGTCGCAGCACACGCCGTCCGCGCACCTGCCCGTGACGCACTCGCCGTCGAGAGCGCAGGCGACGCCTCGGGCCTTCTTGGACACGCATTGCGCGCCGTTGCAGTACTGGGTAGAGGGGCAGCCGTTGACGTCGACCGGGCAGCTGGCCGAGGTACCCGAGCATCTCTCGGCGATGGAATCGCAGGATCCGGCCGCGGCTCTGCACACGAACCCACTCGCCCTCAAGAGATCTTGCGGGCAGTCGATGGAGGAGCCGGTGCATTTCTCCGGGGCGTCGCAGTCATCCGCCGCCGGCCGGCAAGCCTTGGTGCTGCTCTCGTATCCGTCAGGCGGGCAGACCCTCACGGTGCCACTACACGTCTCCTCTGCATCGCAAGGCCCCGCCGCTGGACGGCAGGAGGTTCCCTGGGGCTGGACGCCATCGGCTGGGCACTCGGCGGAGACTCCGTCACAGATCTCGGCGATGTCGCACATATCCGCCGACTGCCGGCAGATCGTGGACTCCGGCAGGAAGACATCCTCAGGGCAGTCGGCAGAGGCACCGTCGCAGACCTCCTGCGCGTCGCACCCGCCGGCGGCTGCTCGGCAGACCGTGCCCTGGCCCCGCACGGCATCGTCTGGGCACTCGGCGGCGCCGGTGCACCGCTCCTCGAGGTCGCAGGCGCCGGTGGGCGCCCGGCAAGAGGTGGCTTCGGGCAAGAAGGCGTCCTCCGGGCAATTAGGGGACGCTTCCGTGCACCTCTCCTCAAGGTCGCAGCCCCCTGCCGCCGGGCGACAGACGAACGTCGCGCTCTCGTAGACGTCCACCGGGCAGGCTCCACCGGTGCAGACCTCGAAGGGGTCGCAGGGGCCCGCCGAGAGCCGACAGGGCATGCCGCCGCAAGCGGGGTCGCCGCAGTCGGTGGCGCCGTTGCCGTCGTTGTCCACCCCGTCGCCACACTCATCGGGGGCGGAGCCCTCTACGGCCCCATCGGAGGCAGCACTGGCATCGACCCCGACGGCCGCATCGACCGGTCCCGCCACCTCGGCGTCCATGCCGGTGCTTGGGGCGATCGCTGCATCCGCTTCGCCCTGCGGGACCTCGGGCATTTCGCACGAGGCAAGGTGCGAGCACGCGACAAGGGCCATGCAGACACGGAACCGCTGTAGGTCACTCATGAGAATCCCCAGGTTCGGAATACGGGAACGAGCCTGCGAACCGAGTCTAGCGTGGAGCCGGCAGATTAGGGCGGGCGCAGGAGAAGGCCGCTCTGGGCGTCCGGTTGCCGGCGAGCTCCAAGGCGATGGCGTGGGCCGACTCCGGCGCCGGCACGATACCCTCCGACCGGACGAGGTGACTTCACCTTGGCAACGTTGCCCAGGTGGACTCCCGGAACGCACCGACGGCGGGTATGGCAGCGCTCGAGACGGGCCCCGAGTAGCCAGTTCTTGATGCCGGGGCGCCCTGGGCTTCGTCGGCGTTTCGGGCACCGGGCCTGTACGACCTGCCTGCCCTTCCCTCTGCACTGGAGGGGAATCGCCCGCCGGATGGCAGGGAAGACCCTACCATCCGACTCGAGAAGGCCTATCCCGCGCCGAGGCCCCCCAGCGTCCGGGGAGGAGGTAAGGGTTGGCATATCGAGTGCTCTGAGCCTTCTGCGCCCACCCTCACCGCACCCTCTCACTGCCCGAGGACGACCGTGGAATCTCGCGCTAGCTTCCTGCTGCCCGTCGTAGTGGCGATCTCGAGCGCATGCATCGGGGAGGTCTCCACCATCCCGGACGCCACCATAGGAGCCGATGGAGCCGATGGGGCCGGTGTCGCCGAGGCGGCCGACGCCGCGACGGCAGACTCGGGCGTTGCAGCTGTCTGCGGAGATCAGAGGCGCGATCTGGACGAGCAGTGCGACGACGGATCCGCCAATGGTTCGGCGGCCAGCTGCTGCGACGCGACCTGCCATAGGAAGACCGACTCGACCCCCTGCGACGACGGAAACTACTGCACCAAGGAGGACGCCTGCAGTGGCGGCGTCTGCGCGGCCACGGCCTACTCCTGCGCGCCCAGTGAGTGCCGGCTCACCTCGACGTGCGATGGCGCAGGCGGTTGCACCATGATGAGCAAGCCGGACGGCACCTCCTGCTCGACCGGCACCTGCCAAGGCGGGGTGTGCTCGGCGGCGGGCCTGGTCGCCTTCTGGAAGCTCGACGAGGGCAGCGGAACGACACTGGGCGATTCTTCCACCAACGATCGAAGCGCCAACCTCAACGGAAACGTGACGTGGGCGAGCGGCAAGCGAGGCTCGGCGATAGGCCTCAACGGCATCGATGCCTACGCCGAAACGGGGATCTCCTCGGCACTCCCCTTCTTCAGCGTGGTGACTTGGATCAAGGCCGCAGCGGCGCCCTCGAGCTCCCAGGATTCGGGCCCGGTGATGAAGGAGGAGAACTTCATCCTCTCGTGGGACCACACCAACGACGCCTTTCGCCGCGCGGTCGGCGTTCGAGTCGGCGGGGAGTGGTACTCGGCAAGCTTCGGGTCGGTCACCATCGACACCTGGCATCAGCTCGCGGCGACCTACGACGGCGACACGCTCAACGCCTATGTCGACGGCCAGTTGGTCACCAGCAACTCCGCCCCTTCGGGGCCCGCCGACAACGACCCCGCCCACTCGCTCAAGCTGGGGCGCCACGCCGTCCGGCCTGCATTCTTCGCGGGCGCCATCGACGAGACGCGCCTCTACGACCACGCCATCACTGCCGCCGAGGTGCTGAGCCTCTACGAGGACATCGCCGGCAGGCCGGTGTGCGGAAATGGGGCCCAGGAGACGGGCGAGGACTGTGACGATGGGGCGGCGAACGGAGCCGCCACCAGCTGCTGCAGCGCAACCTGCGAGGCGGTGAACGCGACCGCCTGTGACGACGGCGAGGCATGCACCAAGGACGATCGCTGCTCGAGCGGCAAATGCGTCGGGACCGCCTATTCCTGCACCGCGACCAGCTGCCAAGAAAGCTCCGTCTGCGACCAGGAGGGTGGCTGTATCGTCACCTCGAAACAAGATGGCACGGCGTGCACCCGCGGAACCTGCCAAGCAGGGGTGTGCCAAAGCAATGGCGCTACGTGGCACGTGGCTCCCAATGGAAACGACGGCTCGGGGAACGGTACGCCGGGGGCGCCCTGGGCGACCCTGAGCCACGCCTGCAGCCAGGTCCGCGAGTTCGGCGATGCGATCGAGGTCCGGGCGGGCGCCTACCATGACGACGCTCCATGCGACCTCGCCCCGGGCGTCAGCATCCTGGGAGCCGGAAAGGACGCTGTCACCATCCACACGGCCGCCAACCCCTTCGTCCGCGCCGAGTCAGGGATTCCCTCCATCGACGGAAGCAACGAAATATCCGGGATCTCGTTCTTCGGAACGGGCGGGAACAACTGCATCTTTTCCGCTGGACGCAATAACCAGCGGATCAAAGCCTGCCACTTCGAGGATTTCTACGCCGGCATCTCCATCCGTGGAAAGCTGCGAGGCTGGTCGGACTCCTGCTCCGGGCCAGCCTCCGACAGCGCGTTCTATTGCGAGAATCACAAGCTCTACAGCTCCGAACCCGCGCCAGGCGATTGGGCGACAGGGGCGGAGATCAACGACAACACGATGAAGAACGCGAAGATCTTCCCCGAGACCATCAAGGACGCGCTCATCCATCACAACACCATCGACAACCGGACCTCGCTCAAGAGCGGAGTCGGCAACACCTCTTTCTACTGGAGCGGCGTCAAGTTCTTCTCGAACACGATCTACACCCAGACGATCGCCTGGAGCACCATCGCCGTGGAGGTCTGGCTCGTCTCGAACGATTGCCAGTTCTACGACAACACGACCGACGGCTGGTTCTCGATTCTTTCAAACCCCCACGGCCCGAACCTTCCCTACTCGTTCCGCGTCGTCAACAACACATTCCGCTCCGCTGCTCCTCGAGGCATAGGAAGCGGCGCGGTCATCACCGCCTTGGAGGTCGGATACCACGTCCAGAACATCCTGGTCGAAGGCAACTACTTCGAGAACACGACCGCCGACGATGGATACAAAGTGGGGATTGCGATCTGGGGCTACGGCCAGGTCAAGAATTACCACGTGCGCAACAACGTGGTGCGCAACCTGGACATCGCGGTCCAGGTCAGCTCGAACGACGGTCAAGAGGTCCCCTTCGACGGCTCGGATTTCTACATCTACAACAACCTCTTTGACGGCGGACCCAACCAGAAAGGGATCATCCTGATCGAGGATGGCGTAGGGACCATTCGCAACATCGTCATCAAGAACAACATCTTCATCAACGGGGCGAACGCGGGCTACTACCAAGCGGCGGTCATCTATCCCGCGGGCCACGACGTGACCGGCTGCACCTTCACTCACAACATCGTCCAAGGCGGCGACTTCGTATCCGACGCAGGGGGTAACGGGTGGTCCGGAGGGGTGAGCAACAACTTCGCGATCGCGCCAGAGCTCACGAGCTCTGGGAATCGGCCCGACCCCTACTACCGCCCATCGAGCGCCTCCTCGAACGTCGTCGACAGGGGCACTGCGTCCCTCGCCCCAGGGGTGACGATCTCCGGCTACGCCGGTGCGGCTCCCGACATCGGGGCCTACGAGTGGCGATAAGGCGCGCTGCTCGAGAGCTGCGTTCGACCTCCGCCAGCTGAGCTCGCCGCCTCCTGAGCCGGGGTGTACGCCACCCGCTCGCTCGAAACACCCCTCCGTAGCGGCTCCGATCAATCTCCTTTTGACCGCTCCATACACGTAGATGCCGCCATGAGGCTAATAGGCCATGGTCTTCGGAGAGCTCATGACCATCGCATGCGGAAGAACGGGCCTTCCATTTCCAATGATGATCGTGCAGCTCGCCCTGCTGGCCGCCACGATGGGCTGCGACATCGACGAGCAATCGGGGCTTGTGGGCATTGTTCCGCGCGACGCGCTGGAGGTTTCTCAAGCGTTGGCGGCGCTTCCTGGGCCTGTACCTTCGAGCGACGGCGTCGGTGAGCAGGGGAGAGCGCCGGACCCCGCGGCAGAGCACCTGGTCTACGAGCTGCCCTCCAGCGTGAGGCAGCCCCCCATGAACGCCCCGCCGATGCCCCTGCCGCGCGTCGATCGCCTGGCTGCGCGGAGCTCGGCAGCAGGCCCACCCGTCTGGAAAGAGCTGTGGCCCGGGGGCGTCGGCCTCGACGGCGCGCTGCCAGTTCCCCTGCCCTTCCCTCCTGGCGCCTCCCAAGGAGAATGCAGCAATTCCTGCAACATCATTCCGCCCGATGACCGCTCCGCCGTTGCCGATACCATGGCGTACCCGTTCCGCGCCGTGGTGAGCCTCACCATGCGTTACGGCTCGACCTACAGCACCTGCTCGGGAGTGATGATCAGGAGGAACTTCGTCCTGACGGCGGCCCACTGTCTCTATAGCCATGAGGCGTCTGCGCCTGCCTGGGCCGACGACGTCATCGTCACCCCCGCCTTGGCCGGCACCTCCAAGCCCTACGGTTCCGTTTACGCCGACAGGCTCTATGTGGCGTCGGCGGCGTGGATCAACAACCACGATCTCAACTTCGACCTGGCGCTCGTGCGCACCGCCTACGCCATTGGCGAGACCACGGGTTGGCTGGGATGGAGCGCGTACTCGGACGCTGACCTGTCAGGGGTCTCGATGAACACGGCGGGCTACCCCTATGACATCGGCAACGCGAGCACGATGGTCCACGAGTACACCCCCAACACGTTCGTCACGCCATTTCTCCTTTGTACCCAGGCCGACACCTGTAGCGGGCAGAGCGGGTCAGGCATCTGGTTCTACTTCACGGCGTCGGGCGATAGCACCGCGGCAGGAACGCTTTCGGGGTACGGCGGCGACTGCGCGTCGGGGGGGGTGTCCATCGCCCGGTTCACCCGGATCACCGAGGCGGTCGCGACCTGGATGCGGAGCTCGTTCGCCGATTGCTCCTGCACGTCGGGCGCATGCTGTGACGGTTGCAGCCTTCGGCCGCCCAGCTACATCTGCGACGGCAACGCCGACGTCGAGTACCGCTGCAGTGGCGCCGAGTGCGGCGCAAACGCGCAACAGCGCGCCCTCGTGCGCCACTGCTCCGGCGATTCGACGGCGTGCACGGGAGCGACGGAGCTGCTGCCCTGGAGCAACGTCGAGAGCTGCGCTGCCGACGATCTTTGCCAGACGGATGGACGGACCTACGCGCGTTGCATGGGTTGCTCGGCCGGTTGCAGCAATGGAACCTGCTGCGAATGCGACTCAGGGCCCTGCTGCGACGGCTGTCGATTCAAGCCCCCCTCGGAGGTCTGCGATGATCGAGTCGCCGTGGAGTACAGATGCGAGGGCGACGCATGCGGCGGAACCCCGCAACAGCGGGTGCAGCGTCGCTTCTGCAGCGGTACGCGGTCGGCGTGCGACGGCAACGCCACCGCCGGAGACTGGCAATCCACCAGCTCGTGCTCTGGCCAGCTCTGCGAGACGGATCTGACCTCGTTCGCCACTTGTCGCCCATGCGAGCTCGGCTGCGTCGAGGGGCGATGCACCGATCCCATCCTCGCCGATGGAGGGAGCGCCGATCCTGGCCACGCGGACGGAGGGAGCGCCCATGCTCAACCAGACATGCCCTCGGTGAGCGCGGGCTCCGGGTGCTCTTGTGCCGTACAGAGCCAGGCAATCAGCAGCTGGCTCCTTTCGGTTGCCGCATTGGCTTTGGCGCGTCGGCGACGGCCTACTCCAGCTTGCCTCGGAGGAAGGCCTCATAGGCCCCGAGGTCGAGCAGCCCGTGGCCCGAGAGGTTGAACAGGATGACGCGACGTCGCCCCTGGGCGTCGGCCTCGCGGGCGAGCTCGGCGGCGGCGGCGATGGCGTGGGCCGACTCCGGCGCCGGCAAGATGCCCTCGGTCTGGACGAACTGACGCGCGACCTCGAAGGTCGAGGTCTGGGCATAGGCCCTTGCCTCGATGAGACCCCGCTCCAGGAGCTTGCTCACCATGGGCGCTGCTCCGTGGTAGCGCAGGCCGCCGGCGTGGATGGGGTCGGGCACGAAGGCGGCGCCCAGGGTGTACATCTTCACCATCGGCGTGAGCCCCGCGGTGTCCCCGAAGTCGTAGCGGTACTCGCCCCGGGTGAGCGTCGGGCAGGAGGCGGGCTCCGCAGCGACGATCTGCAGCGCCTGGCCGTCGAGCTTGAGGCGCAGGAACGGGAACGCCAGACCGCTCAGGTTGGAGCCGCCGCCGTGGCAGCCCACGACCGCGTCGGCCTTGACGCCGAGCTCCTCCAGCTGCCGCTGCGCCTCCTGCCCAATCACCGTCTGGTGGAGCAGGACGTGGTTGAGCACCGAGCCCAGAGCGTACTTCGTCCCCGGGTGCGTGACGGCGTGCTCCACGGCTTCGGAGATGGCCACGCCGAGCGACCCCGGATGCTCGGAGCTCTCGGCCAGGGTGCGGCGGCCCGCCTCGGTCTTGTCAGAGGGCGAAGGCGTCACCTCGGCGCCGAACAGCTCCATCAGCGTGCGGCGGCCCGGCTTCTGGGCATACGAGGAGCGGACCATGTAGACCGAGCACGAGAGGCCGAAGCGGCGGCTGGCATAGGCCAGCGCCGTGCCCCATTGGCCTGCCCCGGTCTCCGTCGCCAGCCGCGTGACGCCCTCGCGGGCATTGAGGTAGGCCTGCGCCAGCGCGGTGTTGAGCTTGTGGCTGCCCACCGGTGAGGCGCCTTCGTACTTGTAGTAGAGGGCGCAGCGGGTCTGCAGCGCCTGCTCGAAGCGGGTGGCGCGCCGCAAGGGGGTCGGGCGGTAGGCGGCATAGGCCTCGAGCACCGGCTCGGGGATGGGCACGTGGGCCGCGGTCGACATCTCCTGCTCGAGGACTCCCTGGGGGAAGAGAGCGCCCAGCTTCTCAGGGCGGATGGGCTCGCGCGTCGCCGGATCGAGCGGTGGGTCGAGCGGCAGGCCTGCGTCGGCGAAGAGATTGTAGAAGGTGGTGGGGATGCCAGTCGGCGTGAAGGAAGGAGTGATCGAACGCATGCGGGACCTCGAGTAGAGAGAGGGGAACCTGCTGCCCGCCTCGTGGATACCGGGGCGAGCGGGTTTCGAGCGTCAGAAAGCCCGTCCCAGCTCTGCGGTCTCTCGGGTAACCCGCGGTCGGACGACCGCTCGGGCATCAGCTCAGGGCACCCGTCCCGCAGCACCGGGACGGGCTTCGCCACAACCAGCAGGAGCGAAAGGCCGCGAAGCTCACGTGAATCTCATAGCTGCCGGCCCTCGGCAGCGCAAGCCCCTCCCCTCATCCACACGCTGTGGGGACCTCCAGAAAGGGCAAGGGATGAGCGCCAGGCAGGCAGCCACGCTCCATCAACCCTATCGTTCACATGCCATGCGGCAGTGGTCCCAGCAGTCCCATCGGTCCCAGCAGTCACAGGTGCACCGACGGCGCAACGGTCCTCGACCCGCTCGGCGAGGCGCTGCCGCTAGAGCCTTTTCCGAGCGAGCGATGAATGCCTGAGGGCTCGCCGACCCCGCGTGGAAGGCGGAGGCCCGCTCTTGCCCTCGCGCTCCTCATGGGCGCCGTGACGCTCTCGCTGGCCGCTGCAGCCCGCGCCCAGGACCTGGGTCACAAGGTGCCCGGCACGCTCGGCCTGTACGCCGGCAGGGTGCCCGAGCCTGGCCTGTATCTGGCCGATCAGCTCGCCTTCTACACCGCGACCAAGGTCAGGGATCGCTCGGGCCAGCTCCTCCCGGTGGAGGGGTTCGATCTCGACGCCCTCGCCAACGGGTTCGGGCTGTCCTTCACACTGCAAGCGGGGGCGACCCGCTTCACTGCGGCGGTCTCCGCGCCGCTGGCGCACGTGAGCCTGAGCAGCGACCGCCCCGAGGCAAGTATCGACCAGTTCGGCCTCGCCGACGCGCGCGTGCAGCCGGTCGGGCTGGGCTGGCGCAGCTCCCACCTGGACCTCGTCACCTCCTACGCGCTCTACATCCCCACCACGCGCTTCGAGCCCGGGGGACGAGGCGGGGGCCTGGGCCGGGGCAGCTTCTCCCACGAGCTCTCCGCCGGCGGCACGGTCTTCTTCGACCAGGCACGGCGCTGGTACCTCTCGGCGTTGGCGAGCTACGAGCTGAACCACCGCAAGATCGGCACCGACATCACTCGCGGCGACACGGTGCAGATCCAGGGCGGCGCCGGCGTGAAGCTGCTGCGGATCTTCGACCTCGGGGTGGCGGGCTACGCGCTGTGGCAGGTGCGCGACGACCGCGGAAGTGAGCTGCCCGCAGCGCTGCGCGGCGCTCGCGACCGGGTCTTCGGGCTGGGACCTGAGATCGGCGCCGCCATTGCCCCAATCCGCACCCGGATAGTGTTGCGCTACGGGCACGACTTCGGGGTCCAGTCCCGCCCCGACGGACAGATCCTGACACTCACCGTGGCCTTCCTCGCCTGGCAACCCGACGAGCGTTGAGCAGACGACTTCTCTCCTGTCGCGTGCCGCGCGAACGCCTGGGCTAGACTGGCGTGCGCCTCGGACTGGAGGGTCGAACCATGCTCAAGACTGTGTTCGCCGCGAGCCTCGCGCTCGCTCTGGGGGGCGCCGCTCCGGAGACGGGAAGCGTGCCGCTCTCGGCCGCCGCCAAGGTCCTGCAGCAGCTCCCGGTCCACCAGGTGACGGTCTTCTCCGACCGGGCCCGTGTGACGCGCCAGGGGGAGGTGACGTTCGAGGCCGCAGAGGCCACGCGCCTGGCGCTTCTACCGCCTACGCTCGACGTGGAGTCGATACGCCTGGAGGCCGAGGGCGCCCAGGTCAAGCGCGTGGAGGTCCGCCGCGCCGGCCTCGAGGAGTTCCCGCGCAGCGAGGCCGAGCAGCTGATCCGGGAGATCGAGGGAGCGCGCGATTCCGTCCAGGCGCTCGAGGAGAAGCGCCAGGCGCTGCTGCGCGAGCGCTTTCTACTCCAAGGCTTGCGGCCCAGCACCGCGCCGCAGCCCGACCCGAAGCTGGGCCCCGTGCTGCTCGAGCCGGCGGGATGGAAGGCGTCGGTGGCGTTCTTCGACGCTCGCGAGGCCGCCCTGGAAAAGACGCTACGCGGCCTGGAAGACAAGAGCCGCATGGCGCAGCAGAGGCTGCAGCAGCTGTGCGAGACGGCCTCGCTGCTGGCGGCAGGGACCAACGCCGGACAGGGCTGGCTGGTAGAGGCCTGGCTCGAGGGCAGAGGCACCGCAAGGCTCTCGCTGAGCTACGTCACTGAAGGTGCGCGCTGGTACCCCGCCTACGACGTGCGCTTCAACCCCGGCCGGGCGGAGGTGGAGGTGGGCTTCGCGGCGCTCACCACGCAGCAGACGGGCGAAGACTGGGCCGACGCGAAGCTCTCCTTCTCCACCGCGGTGCCGGCGACGACCGCGGCCCTGCCCAAGATGCTGGTCTGGAAGATCGGGGAGAAGGACCAGTTCATCCCTACCCCGGTGGCCAGGCCCGAGCCGCCGTCACCGCGGCCGCCCGCGCCTGAGATCGACGGCGCGCGGGGACGCCAGGACTTGGACCACCAGCTGCGCTCGAGGCTCCTGGCCCTGGCGACGAGCTCCCCCCCTCGCGATGGAGCCCAGGCTGCTTCCACCACCATCGACCTTGACGACTCGACGGTCGAGGGCGAGCTGTCCGCGCCTGAAGGGAGCTATCTGCTGAACCGCAAGGCCTGGAAGGACGACGCGCCCATGCCTTCCGCGCCGCCCCCTCCTCCAGCCCCCGTGTCGCGAGCGCCCGGGACCAAGGACAAGCGGAAGCAGGCGCCGCCGTCTGCCCAGCCGATGACGGCGCCGGAGCCCGCCGCCGAGCCGGCGTTGGAGAGGATGGCCAACCAGGTCAGCGGGATGGTTTCCTCTTCCTCCCTCCGGCGGGCGGAGGGCTTCGCGATCGATGGACCCTCCGGGTGGAGCACACCGAGCTTCGCGTCAGATCTGCCGGCGGCGCTCGCCGGGGGCTACGACTTCGTCTATCTCTCTGCGCGCCGCGAGACCCTGCGCAGCGGGCCGGAGTCGCGCCGGGTCGCGCTGCACTCCGCAAAGCTGCCGGCGGCGGCGCGCCTGGCCATCTTCCCGGCGCTGCGCAAGAGCGCCTACCTGGTGGCCGACGTCACCAACTCCTCCGAGCGGCCGCTGCTCTCCGGGAGCGCCAACCTCTTCGTCGGGGCCGATCTGCAGGGCCAGGCGCGCATCCCCACCACCGCCGCTGGCGAGAAGCTCACGCTGCCCCTCGGCGTGGATGAGGGAGTGCAGATCGAGCGCAACGTGAACGTCGTCACCCGGGAGACCGGCCTCATCTCCAAGGACGACGTGACCCGCTACGAGGTGGTCATCGAGCTGCTCAACCCGCGCGCCGCGCCGGTGGAGGCCCGGGTCG
The DNA here is from genome assembly GCA_016218885.1 of Deltaproteobacteria bacterium. Taxonomy (GTDB): domain Bacteria; phylum Myxococcota; class Myxococcia; order Myxococcales; family UBA5297; genus JACRCT01. The sequence goes on from JACRCT010000149.1 coordinate 20,260, forward strand.
TGGACCAGGTGCCGCTCTCGGGCGAGAAGACGGTCGAGGTGAAGCTCGATCGCATGGAGCCGTGGGCCATCCACGACCAGGACGAGGGCTCGCTCGAATGGCGGCTGACCCTCAAGCCAGGCGCCAAGCAGGTCATCAAGTTCGCCTACACCGTCACCCGCCCGCGCGGCGCCAAGCTGCGGCAGTGGTAGCCCGGGAGCCCGCCATGACGAACCTCTCCTCTCGAAGAATGATGCTCGCCGGCCTCGGGGCTCTGCTCGCCGCACTGCCCGCCGCCTCCTCGCTGGCCGCTGAGAAGGCCCAGGAGGGGCCACCGGCGGTGGCCCGGGTGGTGATCTATCCGGACCGCGCGCTGGTCACCCGGGTGCTCAAGATCGACTGCGCCAAGGGCCCGGTCAGGGCGGTCTTCCAGAACCTTCCCTACGGCCTGGACCCGACCACCCTCAAAGCCGCCGCGCAGGGAGCCGAGGCGCAGGTCGAAGGCGTCAGCCTCTATCAGCGGGTGCTGGCCGAGGCGCAGACGGAGCAACTGCGCGCGCTCGACGCCCGGATCGAGGCCCTGCTGATCGAGATGCAGGAGCAGCAGCGGGTGCGCGAGCGGGCGCTGGCCCAGCGCTCCCAGACCGAGAGCCTGCGCAACGCGGTGGTCCCGGTCCTCAACCGCGAGGCGGCGGCGGAGAAGAAGCCGAACCTCGCCGCCTGGACGACGGCGCTCGACGTCACCCGCGAGCTGCAGGAGGAGGCCGATGACCGGCGGCGGACCGCGGACGCGAGCCTGCGCGACCTGACGCGGCAGCGGCAGGAGCTGCAGGCCCAGCGGGGCGCCCTGGCGTCGACCGCGCCGCGGCGGGTGCAGGACGCGGAGCTGATGGTGCGCTGCGGCGCCAGTGGACCTTCGCGCGTCGAGCTGTCGTACATGACCGGCGGGGTCAGCTGGGAGCCGCTCTACGAGGCGCGCGCGGCAGCGGCGCACAACGCCCTCGACCTCTCGGTGCTGGCGAGCATCGTCCAGGCGACCGGAGAGGCGTGGAAGGACGTGGAGGTGACCCTGTCGACGGCCACGACCCGCCGCGACGCGACCCCGCCCCAGCTCCAGCGGCTCTACCTGGGGGCGACGCCCGAGGAGCAGGACAAGAAGGTGCTGGTGCGCCGCGACGAGGAGATGAGCCGGGTCACCGCGACGACGCCGGTAGGCTCGCCCGGCAACGCCGAAGCGGCGGTGGAGGCCGAGGACCAGGGGCTCTCGGTGCAGCTCAAGGTGCCGGGGACGGTCGACTTCCCAGGCGACGGGCGTCCCACTCGGGTGAACGTGGAGACCCTGAAGCTGGCGGCGAGCTTCAAGCTGCTGACCCTCCCCAAGCTGCTCCCCCATGCCTTCCGTTCGGCCGAGGCGCAGAACGTGGCGCGCTACCCGCTGATCCCCGGGCGCGTGGACCTCTTCTCCGCCGGCAGCTTCATCGGCTCCAGCCGCCTGCCGCTGGTCGCGCGCGGCGACAAGATCAAGCTCGCCTTCGGCATCGACGAGCAGGTCAAGGTGCGGCGCATCGTCGTCGAGGAGCTCAAGAAGGACCCGGGCGTCCTCGGCAACACGCGCAAGCTCACCTACGCCTACAAGATCGAGCTCGCCTCCTACGCGGCGAAGCCGACCGAGGTCACGCTGCAAGAGCAGGTACCGGTCTCGCAGATGGACGACGTGAAGGTCGTGATCGACCCCAAGACGACGCCGGGCTACGAGCTGGCCAAGGAGGAAGGGTTCCTGACCTGGAAGGTGAGCGTGGCGCCCAAGGAGAAGAAGCTGGTGGAGCTGCGCTTCGCCGTCGAGGTTCCTGCGAAGTACGACTCCAGCGGGCTCTAGCGCAGCGAGCATCCCATGGCTGCAAAGACCCGCTTCGTCCTGCGCTGTCCCGGTTGCCGCGCTCCGCTTGCGGACTCGCTCAAGAGCTGCCCCTATTGCCGCCGGCCGACCACCTTCGCGGCGCTGGGGCTGCACGGCGGACTCTCGAGCGACGGCCGAGGCGGTTTGAAGGTCGAGGACGGTGCCCACCTCGTCCTCGGGGGCGCCGAGGCCGAGAAGCGCGACTGCCCCTTCTGCGGCGCGCAGGTGCGGGTCGCCGACCGTTTCTGCTCGTATTGCAAGGCCAAGGTGGTCATCGAGACGCTGTGGCTTCGCTCCCTCGAGGTATCGAACGGCGGGAGGGTCACCCTCCAGGGCGCACAGCTGCGCATCGGCGTACCTGGCCTGGACCATGGGCTGCGCGACGCCGCGCTCGCGGGTGACGTCGAGCGCGTGCGCAGGTGCCTGGATGAGGGCGCCGAGCTCGACGGGGTCGATGACCAGGAACGGTCGGCGCTGCACCACGCCGTCGAAGCCGGGCACGAGAAGGCAGCGCTCTACCTCCTTTCCATGGGGGCTGACGTGACCGGGAAGGACTCGGAGGGCGAGACGGCGCTGCACCTGGCGGCCACACGGGGGATGGAGAAGCTCGTTGCCGCGCTCGTCGCCGAGGGAGCACGCTGCAAGGCGCGCAATTGCAGGAAGCGCACGCCCGCCGACTGCGCGGCCGCGGCGGGGCATGCGGACCTCGCGAAGCTGCTGGCTTTCTGATTCGGCGCGCCATCCGAGGACCTTCTTTTCCACCTGAAGAGGCGACATGTCTGGAATGGGCAGTCTGGGATTGCTGATCCTGGCGGGCCTGGGGCTCGTGGTGCTGGTCGTGGTGGTGCTGACGGTTGCCGCCTGGCGCCCGGCTCGTCCCGGGGGGTCGCCGCGCGCCCGGCTCGTCGACCTCGCCCTGCTGCTCGCGGGAGCGCTCGTCTGCCTCAACCTGGCGCTGGAGTTCGCCTTCCTGAACCAGGGCACGTCCTGGTTCCTGGGGATCGTCGCGGCCCTCGCGGTCCTGCAGGCGGCACGCCTGGGGGTCGCGCTCGTGCGCTCCCGCCAGCGCGCCGCCATCGCCGCGGTCGGGGTGATGGCGGCCCTCTCGGTGGCCCTCCAGGGCTTTCTCTCGTGGTTCGAGATTCGCGAGGCACTATCGTCGTCCTACGCGCCACCACCCACCGAGGAGCTGGAAGACCAGGAAGCGCTGCCGCTGGAGGACGAGCCGCCCCCCTGACACCGTCTCTCGAGGAGGAACACTCCGGGAGAGAGCCTGAGCCATGCGCCTACCTGGCATGGCGCCCGCCGATGGTACCCCAGGGGAGTGCAGCCAGAATCAAGAACGCCGCGCCCGCAACCAGGAAGCAGTCGCCAAACAGGCCGCTGACCCCACTCATGAGCCAGGCCACGAATCCCAACTTGCTCGGGTCATTCGACAGATGCGTAGCGGCGTGATTCTCGGCGCCGTTGACGAAGTAGCCCAGTGAGGAGCGGAGTGCCAGGCCGTACCAGATTGAGAATGCGGCTGGAATAGCGAGGGCGAGCCGAAGGAGCATCACACCAGATACCCATCTCCTCATCCGCTCGCTCCTCTCAAAGCCCCTCGCCACTCCAACCACGGCATGGTCCGTGCCAGGTCCGACATCAGCGACGGCTGATGCGCAAAGCGCTCCGAATGGCGGAGGTTTCAACAGGCGCGTCAGAATCTTGCCAGCGTCCCAGCCACGTTCGAGGAGGAAGCCCCTCACCGGCTTCGCACCGGGTCTTCGCGAGCTGGAGAATTCGGTCGCACTCGAGAGACGCGGTGCCCACCCCAGCGGTCGCTCGATGCCACCTGCCGTCCACGCGACCCGGCAGCTGCGCGTGAGCAGGCGGAGCGCCGCCGGCACGGGTCACGGCCAGCCGGGCGACACCTCGACCTTCCGGTCTGCGGGGCGCGCCGGGTCGAGCGGACGATCGCTGTCGTGGATCTAACGAGCCTCGGATAGGGTCAGCTCCTTTCGGCGGGCGGCATCACTGGCCAGGAGAGGTCTGCTGGAGGGCCAGGCGCATGCCGTCCTCGACGCACTACACCGGAGGATCCACCGATGAGCACTCGAGCAACGACGATCGCCGTGCAGTTCGTCGACGAGGCGACCGGCATCGTCTTCGCGCGGTCGAGCATCCCATCCGAGAGCCTTCCCGGGACCTTCGAAGCCGACACCACGGTGAGCATCGCGGGCGAGGAGTGGCAGGTCTGCTCGTCCACACCCGGCTCTCGAGCGGAGTACGAGGAGAGGGGCACGCTCAGCCTGGTACTCCGGAGGATCGAGGTCCGCGAGATCGCGCCGGGCGACATCCTCTTCTCCCTGCCCACCGTCGCCAGCCGGCTGCCCCCGATCGCCGAGGGAACGAGCAAGCTCGGCAAGCGCGTCCTGGAGCTGCACGAGGACGACTGGTGCCAGCTCGAGGTGGTCGCGAGCGCCCAGCGCGCTGCCATCGAGACCGAGCTGGCAGCCATCCGGCGCATCTACGAGGAGGCCGGCGCGCCCGCCGGCTTCAAGCGGACGCACCTCCGACGCGGCTTGGCGCTCCTCGAGGCGCGCCTGCCCCTCGCCGCCCTGCGCGCCCAGCTCCCGAGCGCGGTCGACCTGGATGGGGTCGGCTTCCAAGGCGTCAGCGGGCTCGTGGCCGGGGGCTTCGCCTTCGAGGTCTCACCCGAGCTCGCGCTCTACGGCACCGCCAAGGAAGGCATCGTCGAGCACCTCGGCGTCGTCGGCTCGGCCAGCGAAGCCGCGATCCTCGCCCCGACGATGGCCGAGTACGCGCTGGTGCTGGTGGACTGGATTCGCGTGAAGATGCTCCCAGGCTGAGGCCCGGTGGGAGCTTGAGCAGCCTCCGAGCTCGCCGTAGAGATGGCCGGCCCAGCTCGGCCTCCTCGGTCAGGCTCTTGCGGAAGGCGATATTGCGGATGCCCACCACGCCGTCCATGGATGGTGGGCACCCGCATCCCATCGCGCGCTAACCAACGACCAGCAGATCCGGCCTGAGCAGCATGACGAGGCCGAGGGCGAGCATCACCACGCCGCTCAGGAGCTTGAGCGCCTTGCCCTGGTTCTCGGTCAGGCGGAAGTGGCCGAGCGTGACCACGAAGAGCCCGACGATGATGGCCAGGGGCACGACGTAGACCGCGTTGTAGAGCGCCATGTAGCCGTAGCGCACCAGCGTCGACGGCTCGCGGTCGGCCAGGACCTTCGTGTAGATGGCGGGAAAGCCCACCGTGCAACCGAGCTCCACGAAGTTCGCGAACACCGCGAGGACGGCGGTGCCCACGAAGGCGATGGCGCTGCTCCTCTCCTGCAGGATCCGCCGAGCCCGCGCGGCGATCCTCGGCTTGGCGCTTTCCGGGATGGTGAGGGAGATGCCCCGCTTGAACCAGAAGAGCTCCTTGACGTTGACCAGCCCCATCGCGATCGCCACCACGGCCAGCAGCACCGTGACCATTCTGCTCATTCCGATGACCAGGAAGAGGTTGAGCCAGGCGGCCATGAACGCGAAGTAGACGAGCCCCGAGGCGAGCACGAAGGTCGCGCCGATCATGGCGATGCGCCCGCGCTGCTTCGAGTAGACGAGGATGCCCAGCAGGAAGGTGAGCACCCACATCGCGCATGGATTCATGCTGTCGAGCAGGCCAACGATCACCGTGAAGTTGACCAGTGAGATCTGGTCGGTCCTCAAGGTGCCGAGGAGCGGCACCTTCAGCTCCCGGGCGCGCTCGCAGTCGCCGTTCATGGAGAGCCCGGAGAGCGCGTGGACCTTCTCCAAAAGGGCCGCGCAGGTCTGGTCCTTGTAGAAGCCGACGAAAGCCTCGTCGCCGAGGAAGAAGGTGGGGATGCCCTTCACCGTCGTGCCGTGGCGCGCAGCGGTCTCGTGGAAGCGCCGACGATTCTCGGGGTCGGCCTTCACCTCGTACTTGCGGACGACGAGGTTCGGGTACCTGCGCTCGAGCTCGGGCAGCCACTGCAGGGCCTCGTGGCAGTGCGGGCAGTCGTGGGCGTAGAACAGCTCCAGCACGACCGGTTTGCCGCCTTGGACGGGGCCGAGCGTCTCGGGGCGAGGCTCGACGGGCGTGGCAGAAGAGGCCTTGGGGGTGGACGAGCAGCGCCCCGCGATCTCGTCGATGGAGCAGGAATCCGCGCGGGCGCGCGCCACAGGAAGCGTCAGGAGCGCGATGAGCAGCAGCGCCGCTCGATGTGGTGCACAGGACATGGAATCGCTTTGATCTCGTTGCCGGCCGTCGGGAGGCTTGGGGAACAAGCGAGCGCCGAGTTGATTCCCCACCTGGTGGCGCTCCCCTCGCTTGCGTCACCCGGGTGGGCTCGGCCGCCATCACCTACTGCCGATAGCACGCCGGCGATAGCGCGCGCTCCGCCACATGCCGCGACGTGTCGCCCATCGCCCAGGCGAGGCACGAGGAGCGCGAGCGCCGGGTCTCTCCGCACGCGCTATCGCGAAGATCGCCGGCGGCGCAGCATGGCCACCAGAGCCAGCCCCCCCAGGCTCGCGAAGGCCGCGCTGGCCACTTCAGCTTGAGCACCGCCGGCCAACGCACAGGACCAGCCCGGGTAGCCCAGGCGCTCCGGCGCCTCACTCGCGTCGGAGGCGGCATCTGGCATCGCCACCTCCGGGCCAGCGTCGGGAGGGGTCGCTGGAGAGGTGGCATCCTCACCCGCCAAGCCTGCATCCGAAGCCGCGTCCTCTCCCGCTGCCGAGACGCCGGAGTCCCAAGCGTCGGCATCCTGCCCAGGCGGCGCGGCATCGGGCGCACCGCTGTCATCGGCAGTGCTATTCGCGTCGCCAGTGCTCGCGTCGGGCCTGCCCGCGTCGAGGCCGGCGCAGTCGTCATCGACGCCGTCGCAATTGGAACCTCCGCCTCTGGAGGGACAGCAACCGTCGGAGGGCCCGCATTGCGTAATCACCAGATCAGCTGGGCAGTACGGGTGGACCCCATCACAGCTCTCGGCGACGTCGCACGCTCCTGCTTGCACACGGCAGGCACTGAGGGAGGAGCGCAGCCTGCAATCGCTCGTGCAACAGGTACCGCCCTGGCCGTTGCCCGGCGAGCCCAAGTCGCATTGCTCGTCGAGGTCGACCACGCCGTTGCCGCACTGCGGTGCCTGCTCCCTGGCCAGGGCCGCGATCTCGTTTCCGCTCAAGGCCCGGGTGTAGATGCGCACCAGGTCGATCGCCCCATCGGCGTCGTAGCGGTCGCTCGTCATCAACGTATTGCGCGACCCGAGCCACCAGGAGCAATGCTCGACGATCTCCGCACCGCTGAGGGTGGTCGTCGTCGGGTTGGCGGTGTCGCCGTTGATGTAGAGATACATCTGCCCCAGGCTGCGATTCACGACTCCTGCCACGTGATGCCATTGGCCGACGTCATAACGAGCTTGCGGGTTCGGGCCATACCTGGAATCGATGAATGGGTCCCCCGCGCTGGTGGAGATTTGCATGAAGAAGGTGCGGTCGTGAGAATATGCGATGTATTCGCCGGATCTGCCCAGGATGGCATATCCCCCGTAGTTGCGATGGGTCGCGTCGGCGGCCGGCGGTTCGCTCGCTGGCTTGAACCAAGCGGAAAGAGTGAAGCTGCCTAGCACTGCGTCTCCGAGCGAGGCATTGGCCGGCAAGTAGGGAATCTCCACCGCTTGACGCTCTGTGGTGTAGTCGACCCGAAGCGCCTGCCCGGACCGGCCTCCTTCCCAGATTGGAGACCCATTGAAGAATCCGTCATTACAGATGCCGGGTGGAATGCAATTACCCGAGGTATCGGCCACCGTGGTACCGGTTCCCTCATCCAGCAGCCATTCCCCGACCAACCCGATGCGGGAGACGACGCGACATACTCCTCCTTCGCAAATCCCCGGCAGCCCCTGGAGGCAGTCGGTGCCATCCGCCACCTGATGGTCGGAAGGGCAGTTCTGCGAGCTGCCATCGCATGACTCTGCGAGGTCGCAGGGACCCGTTGCGGGCCGGCACTCGGTCTGCGCGGGCTTGAGCTGACACGAGACCGTGCAGCAGCTCGTCAGCTGTCCATTGGCGGCTCCCAGGTCGCATTGCTCGGGGGATTCGCGCTGCCCATCGCCGCAGGTGGCGGCCCACGCGAACGAGGGAGCCGCGACCAACATCAATATCGAAGCCCACTGCAACGCCCTGCTCGGCCTCCAGAATGCGCGAGGTCGAATGCTGCTATCGAGGCCGGCGATCATCAGTCTCCTCGCAAGGGAGCCGGATGATAGGCCCATCGTCAGAAGCCAATCAAGCGCGCCACCAATGTGTCTCCACAGGGTTTTTCACGCTCGTCGACGCTCGAGTGGCGGATGAGGAAGCCGGAAGGAGCGAAGGCGCTCTCGCGCCTCTCGTCCAGGAGGTAGTCGTCCGGCTTGCGCCCATCTGCTAGATTCCGCGGGCGATGAATGACGACCGCACCATCCCCAACCGACCTGCCGGATTGCCCGTGCGCGGGATGCGCCTCGAGGTGCTGCGCGGCCCCGATGTGGGGCGCATCCTTCAGGCACGCGGCGAGCGGATGACCATCGGCACCGCCAGCGGCAACGATCTTCAGCTCACCGATCCCACCGTCTCGCGCTACCACCTGGAGCTCGAGCGGCGCGCCGACCACATCGTGGCCAAGGACCTTGGCTCGACCAACGGAACCCACATCGGCCGCGTACAGCTGCAGGACCAGGACGCGTGCATCAGCCTGGGCACGACGTTGGACCTGGGCCAGACCAGCCTGCGCGTCGACGACGGGGGCGTGCTGCTGCTGGAGCTGCGAGGCGACGAAGCGCTCGGCGGGCTGCGCGGGCGCTCCACGGCGATCCAGCGACTCATGGCCACGGTGGCCAACCTGGCGGAGAACGACGCCTCGGTGCTCGTGATGGGCGAGTCGGGCACGGGCAAGGACGTGGTGGCCCGGGCCATCCACGAGCTGGGGCCGCGGGCCCGCCATCCCTTCGTGACGGTGGACTGTGGCGCCGTCACCCCCAACCTCTTCGCCAGCGAGCTCTTCGGGCACGAGCGCGGGGCCTTCACCGGGGCCGACCGGCGGCACCTGGGCGCCTTCGAGCGCGCCAGCGGTGGGACGCTCTTTCTGGACGAGATCGGTGAGCTGCCTGCGGCGATGCAGGCCGCGCTGCTCGGGGCACTGGAACGGCGCCGCATCCGCCGCGTGGGCGGCACCGAGGAGCTCGACGTCGACGTCCGAGTCGTCAGCGCCACCAACCGCGACCTGCGTGCCGAGGTCAACAAGAGCGCCTTCCGACTGGACCTCTACTACCGGCTGGCGGTGGTGTTGGTGACCGTCCCCGCCCTCCGGGAGCACCTGGAGGACATTCCCGATCTCGTGGAGCATTTTCTTCGCGAAACGGGCGAGGACCGTCCTCTCGAGGCCCTCTTCCCTCCTGCGGCGATGCAAGAGCTGCAGGCCCACCGCTGGCCCGGGAACGTGCGCGAGCTGCGCAACCTCGTCGAGGCCACCCTGGCCACGGGCCAGCCCGTGCCTCTGGGCCCTTCGTCTCCAGCCTCGGCCTCCACCTCGACCTCAGGCCACGCGCAAGCCTCGCCGCCGGGCGAAGCCTTCGAGCTGAGCTACCGCGAGGCTCGAGGCGCAGTGCTGCAGGAGTTCGAGGCCCGCTACCTGCGCCACCTGCTCGCCCGGAGCCAAGGCAACGTGCGCCAGGCGGCACGTTTGGCACGGATGGATCGCTCCTATCTCATCGAGCTGCTGCGGCGCCACGGCCTGAGCGCGGCCGGGTCGACCTGATTGCCGCTGAGGCGCGCGGGCGCTCGGCCCGCGATTCCCTGCGCAGGTCCTGCGCAGGGCGGTTCGTTGCCGCTGCCATCATCGCAGAATAGGATCACGCGACATCCGGCAAGGGAACACCCGAATGTCGTCTCGTGAAGCACCCCCACCCGAAGGGCCCGGCCTGGCCGGCGCCACCTTGCCCTCGCACGTAGGCAGCTACGCCGTCCTCCACCAGATTGCCCGGGGCGGGATGGCCGAGATCTTCCTCGCCCGCGCCACGGGCCTGGAGGGCTTCGAGAAGCTCGTCGTCGTCAAGAAGATGCTGCCGGAGCTGGCCGCCAACTCCGAGATGGTGAAGATGTTCCTCGACGAGGCGCGCATCGCCGGGATGCTGCACCACCCCAACGTGGTGCAGATCTACGACGTCGGCCAGATGGCGGGTCAGTACTTCTTCGCCATGGAGTTCCTGCACGGCGCAGATGTCTCGCGCATCTTGAAGGCGGTGCGCAACCGCGAGCAGGAGCTGCCTCTGGAGCACGCCCTGAACATCGCCATCGGGGTGTGCGCGGGCCTGCACTACGCACACGAGAAGCTCAGCCTGGACGGCAAGCCCCTCAACATCATCCACCGCGACATCTCCCCTCAGAACGTCTTCGTCACCTTCGACGGCGGGGTGAAGGTCGTCGACTTCGGCATCGCCAAGGCCTCGCATCGGGCCTCGGCGACGCGGGTGGGGACCTTCAAGGGGAAGGTCCGCTACATGTCGCCCGAGCAGTGCAGCGGGCAGGCCTTGGACCGGCGCAGCGACATCTTCACGGTGGCCATCCTCCTGTGGGAGATGACGACTGGGATGCGCCTGTGGCGTGGGCCGAGCGACTTCGAAGTGATGAAGGCGGTGGTGGAGCAGGACGCGCCTCGTCCGTCGACGGTCAAGCCGGGCTATCCGCCCGAGCTCGAAGAGATGGTGATGAAGGGGCTGCGGCGCGACGTACAAGGGCGGTATCCCACTGCCGAGGCGCTGCAGCTGGACCTGGAAGCCTTCGCCCGCGAGCGCAAGGCGGTCATCTCCTCGGTGGCCCTCTCGCAGTACATGCGCGACCTGTTCCGCGAGGAGATCGATGCTTGGCTCGTGGCCCAGAAGGAGGGAAGAGCGCTCGGGGATCATCTAGCGCAGAAGCTCGACGAGCAGGCTCCCCACACTCCGACCTCGGGAGGGATCGGGCTGCCCATCGCTGTGGGACAGGGGGCTGAGCGAGCCTTGAAACGGGAATCGCCGGCGCCCTCCGGTGGATCGCTGCCTCGCCCCACCACCGCGACCGTGTCCGGTCGAGGTGTGCACCGCCCTCAACGGAGGAGGCGAGGCGTGGGCGCACTCGCCCTCGGCACATGCCTCGCCGCCGGGGCACTGGCAGCCCTCGCCTTCCAGATCATGTCGCGCCCGAAGGCGACGGACGCACCGCAGCAGCTGACATCGCCGGCTGCGTTCGCACGTGACGCCGCGGCCGAGCCCGCTGCCGCAGATGGAGGGGCGCCCGATGCGGTGGACGCCATGGTGGACGACGGCACGACTCCCCTTGCTCCTCTCTCTTCGCTGCCCCCGACCGTTGCCCCGGGCCTGCCAGTACAGAGCGGCACGGATGCGGGGCGCCCCCCGCGCCTGCGCCGGCCGAAGCCCACCTCGATTCGCGAAGGCGACAAGCCGCGTCCGTCAGGGAAAGGGCGACACGCGACCCCCGAGGAGCTCGATCCCGACCGGCCGCTTCCCTAGCCTGGCGCCCCTTGGGCGCGTTCTTGCACCGAACCTCTTGAAGAGAATAAATGGCGTCGGATAAGGCAGGCCGAGGCTTGGCCTGCGGAGCTCCCATCCGTGATTCGCAACCCCGGCCCCTTTCTTGTGGTTGTCGTGGGGATGGCCCTCGTTGGCGTGCAGGCGCTCGCCGAGACTCCGGCAACGAGCGGCGCTCGCCTCGAGGCGACGCGGCATCTCGAGCGCGGCCTTCGCTCCTACGACGTGCAGCAGTACGAGGAGGCCATCGCCCAGTTCAAGAAGGGCTACCAGCTCGACCCGCGGCCCGAGTTCCTCTTCGCGCTGGCGCAAGCCGAGCGGCTGCGCGGCAACTGCAGGAATGCCG
>JACRCT010000150.1 GCA_016218885.1 Deltaproteobacteria bacterium
CTCCGGTCGGGGGCGCCACGGTTTCGGTCCGGAACCGCTCCTCGCCGGGGCTGGCGATGGGGTTGCCGGCCTTGTCCTTCGCGCCCACAGCAACGGCGATGTGGTACTCGCGGTAGGGAACGAAGCTGGTGGGGGCCTGGGCCTTGAAGGTCATCTTGTCGGAAGAGGTCAGGACGGGACCTGAGGGCGCGACGGTGGTCGCGCCAAGCACCGAGGCGACATCCATGGGCTCGGAGAAGCGGAACAGGTCGGCGCTGCGAGAGAGAAGACGCTGGTTGTTCACGAGCATCGAGAGGGTGGGGACCACGCGGTCGACGTAGACCGTGCGGGGTGGGGCGCTGGTGGCGTTGCCGCCCCGGTCGGTCGCAGTGATGGTGAAGGTGTGAGTCATGCCATTGTCCGCGGGGGCGGCCCAGGCGTAGGACCAGCTGCCGTTCGAATACTCTGGCGTCACCGCGGTCGAATCCAACGTCCCGGCAAAGGTGAGAGCGCTTCCATCCGACGCTGAGCCTGAGAACGTGAGCGAGGTGGCGCTGGCGTTCACGACCGAGGCAGCCGGTCCGCAGGTGTCGGCACAGGTGGCGTTGGCGCTGGGGCTTGTGAGGGTCAACTGCGGCGCGACCCGGTCCACGTGGTACTGGCGAGTGAGCGAGGTGGAGTTGCCGGCGCGGTCGCGGGCGCTCAAGACCAGCCGGTGGGGAACGTAGTCCTCGGTGTTGGAGAGCGTGATGGGGATGCTGAACGCGCCAGTCGAGGTGATGCTCTGGGCCGCGCCGCCGTCGAGCTGATAGGTCATCTGCTCGAAGCCGAGGTCCTCGACGCTGCCCCCGGCAGCGAAGGGGGTAGCGACCGACAGGCCCAGCACCTGTCCCTCGGTGGGCGTGGTCACGCTGATGACCGGGGCGAGGCGGTCGACGGTGTAGCGCAGGGTCGAGGTGCGCTCGTTGCCCGCGATGTCGCGAGCGGTGAAGTGGATCTCGTGCTGGGTCCAGTCCTCATTGGCGAAGCTCAGCGGAATACTGAACGCCCCACCGGTCACCGTCACCGTTGTCTCCGCACCGGGCGGGATCCGATAGGTCAGCGAGTCGAGGGCAGCGTCGGTGACCGTACCCACGACCTCAATCGAGGCTGGGTCATCGAGGCCGAAGATGGCGTTGTTCTGCGGCGCGCTGATGGTGATGACGGGGGCCTGGCGGTCGACCGTATAGCTCAGCGTGGCGGACTGCTCGTTCCCGGCGGAGTCGGTGGCCTTGATCGCGACCGTATGGCTTCGGCGGTCCTCCTGCGCGAGAACGACAGTGGCGCTGAAGGCGTTCCCGGCTCGGTCAACGGTCACAGGGGCTCCGTCGACGGTGACCTCGACAAGGATGGCCGCGGAGGCGTCGACGGCGGTTCCCATGATCTGCATCGAGCTCGTGGCACCCGAGAAGACCTGATCGGGTGTCGGGGAGGCGATGGAGAGCACCGGCTTCACGCGGTCAACGGCGAAGTGAAGGGTTCGGGTCGCATCCTGGTCGAGTAGGTCCCTGGCTTTGAAGACGATCGAATGCTCGGTGTAATCCTCGGTGGGCAGAGGGACAGAGACCGTGAAGGAGCCATCGACGAGGGGGAGGGGCTCCTCCGCGCCACCCGGGAGAAGCTGGTAGGTCGAGGAAGCGAGATCCTGGCCGGTGATGGAGCCGGTCACGAGCATGGGGCTCGCGTCATCAAGGTTGAAGACCGAGTTTTCCGCAGGAGAGGCAATGGCAATCGCGGGACCAAACTTGTCGACCGTGTAGCGAAGCTCGTCGTCGGCCCGATTGCCCGCCTCGTCGAATGCGGTGACGACTATTACGTGGTCGGTGTTGTCCTCCTCGGCCAGAGGTACGGTCGCGTGGAAGGCGCCGCTCGAAAGCTCCAAGGTGAGTGGCTGGCCATCGAGAGCGGCGACGATGCGGTCGAGAGCTGTCTCGGAGAAGGTTCCGGTGAGCTCGAACGAATTCCCGCTGGAGTAGAAGGCGTTGTCGGAAGGCCCCGTGATTTCCACCACGGGGGCGATGGTGTCCAGCGTGATGGTCTCGGAGGAGACGGGCTGGGAGGTGTTGCCAACATCATCGGTCGCACGAGCGGTAAGCGTGACTCTGGTAACGTCGGTCAGCGCTTCGACCACCAAGGTATGCGTGAACTCGGTGGGGGATGCCGACGCCGCCCAGGTCGCGCCGCCATCCAGGCTCCATTCCAGGGAAGCCACGGCGCCTTGGTCTGTTGCCTGGGCCTTCAAGACCACGCTGGTGCCGACATCGGCCGCGTTGAATCGGGTCTTCTCGAACGGCGTGAAGGTGATGGATGGGGCAATGCGGTCGACCTTGAAGGTCACCGTCGCGGAGGACGAGTTGCCCACAGCGTCGATAGCTCGGATGCGGAGGGTGACGTCGTTGCGGTCAACCTCCGGGAGAGGCGCGTTCATCTCGAACTTGTCCGCTTGGAAAGTGAGCGGGAGGTAGGGCCCATCGCCGAGCGAGTACTCGAGCGTCGCGACGCCGGCGCCGTCGCCGTCCGAGACCGTTCCGGCGAGCGAAGCGGTCGGAGTGCTGAAGAGGGCTGAGGCAGCCGGAGAGGTGATGGAGATGACCGGCCCGACCTCGTCCGCGATGCAAACCGCCTGGATGCAGAACTGCTTGGCTGCGCAGTCGGAGTTGGTGCGGCAGGTCGTTGCGACGGGAGGCGGTGCGTTGGAGCAAGAGGTCAGGACGAACGCAAACGACAGCGCAATGAAGAGTATCCGCATGGTCCCCTCCACGGGATGGGTGAGACAGGCTGGTTGAAGGTTGAGTCGTCGATGATCACTGCACTTCGTCGGCGCCTACGTCGCACGCGCCGCCTGCAGGCTCGGGACGAGACTGGCCCTCGAGGTCCTCGGTAAGCCCGGCGCAGTTCGGGGCGTTGTTGATGCACGGCGAGTTGGCGCTCAGGTGGTAGTCGGTGGCGGAGAGAGCCGGATCTGCTCCCGCTCCACAGGTCTCAACTGGGCCGCCCTCGATGTGGGAGCCGGGGTGCGTCGATCCGCATCCGCTGACTTCTCCGGCGGGCCCTGTGGAGCCGTTGTTCCAGATGATGGAGTTCGTTAGTTGGACCTCACCGAAGGCGCAATCGACACCGTTCTTTCCGGAGAGACCGTTGCCAACCATGGTGTTGTGAGCGAAGAACGCAGGGGCGCCGGGGGTGCTGATTCTGACTCCGCCAAAGGCGCTTGCGCTGGACGTGAGGCCGTTGGTCGCAATAATGCAATTCGTTACCTGGAAGCTTGTCTGTGTCAGCGCTAGGCCTCCGGCGACGTTCCCAAGCAACTTGGTTTGTCTAATCGCTGCCGTGCATGCAGCACATGCCGAGTTAGTGATGCTGATCCCAGCGCCTGAGTTGTCGAGCACCGAAGTCCTGTCGATCGAGACCGCCGAGTCGGTGGCACTGATGCCGCCAGAGGAGTTGTTCTGAATGGTGCTGTCGGCAATGGACAAGGTGGACCCGGTGGCACTGATGCCGCCAGAGGAGTTGTTTTGGATGGTGCTGGCCGATATCGCTATTGTCGAGGCAGAAGACCTGATGCCGAAAGCGGCATTGCCTTGGCCTGGTCCGGAACCAATGTTTGTATGCGCGAAGAAGAGTTCCGGAATGGCTCCTCCCTGCCCGCCACTTTCTACGGCGTTTCCGTCTGTGCCTGGGCCGTTGGATGCGCCACGAATTGTCAGGTTGGCGAGGCCGAGCTTCGTAACTTGAGGACTGACTTCCGTCACTATGACCGCGGGGCCATCGCTAGATGGGTCAATAACGGCCGTCCCGGCTCCATCGAAATAGACATCCTTGTTCTGCACCAAGAGCCTATCGGTGCACGTGCCAACGATGCGAACGTAGCAGGTAGAGCCAGCAGTGCAGGAGTTGATGGCTGCCTGGAGCGAGGCGGTGGCGCAATCGACGGTCGTGACGTCCTCGGCGCAGGTTCCATCGCGCAAATCGCATAGGTCGGTCGTGCAGTCGCTGTTCGCCGAGCACGAGGTCTTGCACGTTGTCGATCCGCAGATGTACGGATCGCAAGAATCGCTATTGGCAGGCAGGCAGGTTCCCGTTGCATTGCAGGTTCGTTGAGGCGTGTGGAGCGAGCTCACGCACTGCTCCGGGGCGCACTCATGTCCCTGGGGCTGCTTGGCGTCATCCGTGCCGCAGTCGGGTCCATCGCCGGGACACATGTCGGTGATGTCGCAAGCCTCCTCGTCGACCGACGGTCTGCAAACGAGGGTTGCAGGAGCGAAAGCATCATCGGGGCACTCCGGATCAGAGCCCGTGCACTTCTCCGCGATGTCGCAGTCCCCATGCTTCGCGCGGCATTCCGCGCCGGCGACCAGGTACTTGTCTTGAGGGCATGCTGCGGAATCCCCGGTGCACTTCTCCTCGGGATCGCAATCGCCCCTGGATTCGTGGCAGACCTTCGTGGCTGGTTCGAATTCATCGCTGGGGCAGTCTCTTGATTCTCCGTCGCAGAACTCTGGCTTGTCACAGTCCCCGGCCGCAGCGAGGCATTCTTGGGTGATAGGCGCGAACTGGTCCTCTGGGCACTCGGCCGAATCGCCCGTGCAGACCTCGGCGAGGTCGCAGCCCCCCTCGGCGGCTCGACATGGGGTGTCACGCGCCTTCAGGCCACAGGCGCCGGCTCCATCGCAGCTACCGGTCGAGCAACCCTGCTCGGCGCACTCGCCCTTGAGGTCCTCGCCAGCAGTCTGCTTCACGCAGGTCTGGTTCCGACACGCTTCGCAGAGCCCGCACTCCCCGTCGCCTGCGCATTTCTTCGGCAGCGTGACCTGCACCACCGCAGAGCTGATCCCCGCCTCGACCCACTCGGCCTTGAGGGAGTAGGTCCCCGGCGAAGTGAACGCGACGCTTCCCTTGTAGCCGAGGGTTCCGGCGACGAGCGCCAGCGATGACTCAATCGGCGTGCCCCCAGCCAAGGTGGCGGTCAGCTTCACCGTCGCCGGCGGCGTCTTGTCGCTCGCAGGTCGGCGCGCCAGCGTGGCAGCCACTTCGAGCGGAGACGAGACCTGAGCACCGGCGGCAGGCCGGTCGATCGTCAACTTGGTGAAGGCCGTCGCGCAGGCCCCCGCGACGCAATCCTGGAATGCTTCGCACGCTGGATTGCACGAATCCACCACGCAGATTCCGTCGTCGCAGTGTCGGCTTACACAGTCGGCGTTGGTTTGGCAGGTGAGTCCCTCGATCTCCTGCTTGCAGGCCCCAAGGGTCATCGCCGCCACCGCGAGAATTGCGATTCGCTTCATGGCTACTAATCCTTTCTGCTCTGGAACCTTCAGAAGCTGCCGCCCACTGCGACCTGGGCGCCGCCAGCCGAGGGCGCGAAGAAGAGATACGCGCTTCCCCCCACCACCAGCGCTCCGCCCACGCTGCTTAGGGCCACCCCTATGGTCCGGGCGGCGTTCATCTCATCGAGCTTGGTCCGGGCTTCAGCGCGGCGATCGGTAGGAATCTCATTGGTCGGACCACGCAGACTCTTGACTTCGCTCTCCAGGGCGCTGGCGTGCACGAGCTCGTACACGCCGCCTCCTGCGAGGGCGAGCCCTCCGAGAATCGCCACGATGCCCGGCCACTTGGGCCACCCGGGCTGGCCGCCAACTGCGGCAGGCACGGGTCGGTGCTCGGTCGGCGGGACCAGCGGTGCGAGGAGATCGATGTCCTCCGGCGGGTTTCTGGGAGCGGGGACCTGCGCAAACTCGACTCTCTCCGGCGCTACCCAAGGCGTATAGGTTGCCGCCGCTTGTGCGGGCTCCCCGGAGAGCCTCACGGTGGCCGTCTGCTCGAAGCGCACCTCTATCCACGCCTGCACCGAGTTCTTACCCGACTTGACCCGCACCTCATGGAGCCCTGGCCGCAGGACCAAGGGCACGCCCGACTTGATCGCGCTGTCGTTCACCGTCGCGGTGGCGCCCTTGGCCTCGATCACCAGCTGCCCTGCGTACCGGTGAGGCGCCTTGAGGCGAGCCACGTGCGCGCGCGCCGCCCAGACCATCTCCTCCACGTCGCGGTTGTAGCTTCCGGCGGTCTTTCCCGTCTCCTTCCCGGTCGCCACGTCCAGCACCCGCAACGTCACCGAATAGCTGTCAGGCAGCGCCCGCACCTCGCCGGAGAGCACCTCTTGGGCTCCCAGCGTCCTGCCGTACTCCAGCAGGCACGGTGTCTCTGCCTTGCAGTCGCGCAGCTTCGCCGGAACCGGACCTTCGGCGATCTCCAGAGCCTGGGCTCGTTGGAGCTCAATCCGCAGGGCCGCTTCGAGTTGCTGCATCGCCTCGGGGCTCGTTCCCACCGAGCGCAAGGGATAGATCGCCACGCGGGGCGCGGCGTACGCAGCGCCGTGCGCCAGGACGACCAGGGTCGCGAGCAACCCTCGCATGTACATCCTCCTCGGGCCGCCTGACGGCGGTCGTTGAGACTCGAGATTTGGACCACGCCCCCTCGGGCCCTCCCTCACACTCAGAATCTTCCTGCGAGCGAGACTGTCACCTGCGTTCCACCTGTTGCATCCGTCCCGGGGAGCACGCTCCAAGCGAAGAACGCCCCACCTCCGAGCGCAGCGGCCGCCGCTCCGACAAGAAGCCCGGTCCGTGCGCTGCGCGCCGACTCGGCCGAGCCGAGCAGCTCGTCGTAGCGTGCTTTGGCCTCCATAGACGCGAGCCCTCCGCCTTTCTCGGTCACCAAGGCGCCCGCCTCGGCCTCCAAATCATTGGTGTGCACGTGCTCGTAGATCCCCACGCCTCCAAGGACCAACGCTGCTCCCCACAGCGCGTACGCCACCGGCCTCTGCCACTTCATCCCGCCCGATTCGCTGCTCTTGATGGCCTGGTCCGGCTCGGCCGGCGCGCTGGTCGCCGAAGCCAGCTTGGGAGGCGGCAGAAGAGCCTCGTCAGGAACCTCATCCTCGGGGAGCGGGTCGGGTGAGCCTTCACCCGTGAGCACGAATTGGGCGAGCCGCGCCAGCGGAGGGACCCGCAAGCCCTCTCTGCGCACCCTGGCTTCCCGGACTTCCCGCCCCTTGGCCACCTCGACCAGGGCTGCGGCCACGTAGTCCTCGCCGCCCAGGCGCTCGACGCGCACCACCACGAGCTGCTCGACCCCGAGCGAGGCGGCGATGAGCGGCACGGCCTGCAGACGCTCACTGCGATCCGGCCCCGAGCGGAAGCAGGGCCCGCCCTCGGCGGAGAAGCGCGACTCGCGGTCGAGGTCCACCGTGATCGCCGTTTCCTGGCCCAGGGTGAGCCGGCGGACGAAGCTTCGCTTCGGCCCGTCGGCGACCACCAGCGAGTACTCGCCGTTGATGAGCTTCTTCTGGAAGGGTGCGGGTCCCACCGAGAAGCCATTGAGGTAGACCTGCCCTTTGCCCGAGCTGGTGGTCACTGCCAGGCGCGAGCGCGGCAAGCCGGGCAGAAGGGAACGGGTCGTCTCGACCAGCTCGCGCGACGACGGCGGGAACTCGACGCGGTCGAGCGCGAACTCTTCGTTCACGCGAAGCACTTGAAGGAAGAGCTCCGTGGCCTTGCCGCGCTTTCCGGCGTGTTGGAGCACGCGGGCCAGCCAGGCGCGAGTTTCCCAGAAGGCCTCCCAGCGCTGTGGGCCCAGCGGGAGGCGGTCGATGTCCGGCAACGAGGCCCGGAGCGTGCTCTCCGCCTCCTCGTGGGAGAGATTCAGGAAGTGCGTCTTCCCGACCTCCAGGATGCGTCGCAGCTCGTCGAGAGACGGTCCAGGAAGGCCGCCGGCGGGGGCCGCGGTGGCCTCCTCGGACAGCGTCTTCGCTCCGAGCGAACGCGTCAGGGCGTGACGTACCGAGCGTGTGGCCAGGGTAAGTCCAGGATCGGAGCACTCGCCGAAGGCGACCACCGCGAGCTTCCCGGACGAGGGCGGAGGAGCGGCTTGTGCGGCCGACGCGCCCGACGCTGCCACCAGCACTGACAGCAGGAGTAGCTTGATTTCCCCCATGACGCGCGAATCCCTACCACGAGTGTGCGTGGAACAGCCAGCACTCTATGAGCAAGGATCTCGCCTCTCAGCAGAGCGGGCCCTGAGCGGCTCTGTGCCTCGTGCGTCGGAAGGCGGGGGAGAAGGTCGGAAGCGAACCGCGCCCGAGCGGGAGCGAGGGGAAAGGTGGCGACGGACGGTTGTGGCCGGCGAGGTGAAGTCGCGCCTTGTATCTCCGGGCCGAGCGCGTGGGTGCGCTGGCCGGTCTGGCTTGGTGTTGGGTCCTGAGGGCGCACCCGCGCGCTCGGCCC
>JACRCT010000151.1 GCA_016218885.1 Deltaproteobacteria bacterium
CACCCTGGCCGGGACCTGCGCGCCCCGCGCCGGCGGGGAGGACCCGACCGTTGAGCCCCCCGCGGCAGACGCGGGCCGCGGGGAGGACGCGGGGCCGAGCGCCGATGCCGCGGCCCCCTGCGCCGACGAGCTGTGCGACAAGCTGGACAACGACTGCGACGGCCAGACCGACGAGGGCTGTGCCTGCCAGGACGAGACCCGGCAGCCCTGCTACTCCGGGCCTCCGGCCACCTCCGGCGTCGGCCTCTGCAGATCGGGCTCCCAGGCCTGTGTCGAGGGCCTGTGGGCGAGCTGCGAGGGCGAGGTGCTCGCCGCGCAGGAGGCGTGCAACGGCCTGGACGTCGTCTGCGACGGCGGGACCGACGAGGCGCTGGGCTCGACGACCTGCGGCGCGGGGGCGTGTGCGGCCACCGTCGAGACCTGCGTGGACCAGTTGGTGCAGACCTGCGTCCCCGGCGAGCCGGGGGAGGAGACCTGCAACGGCGTCGACGACGACTGCGACGGCGAAACCGACCAGGGCAACCCCCAGGGGGGCGCGGGCTGCGATACCGGCCTGGAGGGCGTCTGCGCCCAGGGAACGCTGACCTGCGGCGGCGGCGAGTTCGGCTGCGTGGGGGGCGCGATCCTCTGCCTGGGCAACGAGCCCCCGACGCCCGAGCTCTGCGACGGGCGGGACAACGACTGCGACGGGGAGGTGGATCAGGGCAACCCCGGCGGCGGGGAGGCCTGCACTACCGGCGAGCTGGGGGCGTGCGCCGCCGGAGAGATCGCGTGCGTCGGCGCGGCCCTGGCCTGCGCGAGGATCGTCGAGCCCTCCGCCGAGGTCTGCGACGGTCAGGACAACGACTGCAACGGACAGGTCGACGACGTGCCGTACCCGCTGGTGGTCCTGTTCTCGGACACCTTCGCGAACAGCAAGCTCCTTCTCGCGCCTCACGAGTCCTGGTGCGACGCCATCGCGACGGACCTGTTTCGGGCGCACTGGGGACTCGAGGAGGTGCTCGAGGCGGCCGACGTCTGGCGATGGGGACATGCGATGGTGCGTCCCGAGGTCGGCTTCGTGTGGGGAGGCGCGCCGCAGTGGGCGCGACAGGCCATCGGCGCCGTGCACTTCGCGCACACCGATCTGTCGGGGCTCACGCTCTTCGAACCAGCAGTCCCACCCCATCGCCCGGGGCAAGGAGGGGCTCGACGAGGCTATTCCGCTCTCGCGCGGTAGGCGCTGGGCGGGCAGTCGAATCTCCGGCGGAACCGCTGGGCGAAGCGGCTCATATCGGAGAACCCGGCGAGAGTGGCGGCCTGGGTGACGGGAAGCCCGCGCGTGATCAGCGCGGCGGACCGCTGGAGCCTGAGCTCGAGCAGGTACTGGTAGGGGCTCATGCCCGTCCGCTGCTTGAAGATCCGGCTGAAGTGGAAGCGGCTCATCCCGGCGGCCACCGCGAGGTCCTCGACTCCCAGGTCGGCATTGCCCTCGTCCCACAGCCGCTCGATGGCGGCGACGATTCGGCGGTCGTGTGTCTCGGCCAACGACTCGTCGCGGGTACGAATGCGGAGGACGTCCATGGCGAGTGCGAGTCCGAGCTCGTCCATCATCTCTGTCGAGCAACCCTCCGCCTCGAGGTTCGAAAGCAACTGCTGGGCCTGCAGGCGTCCCCCGACCAGGACGACCCCGGGCTGGAGGCCCGAGGCGATCGTCCGCAAACCGAGATCGTCCTGGAGGCTCTCGAGCAGGTGGGAACCCAGGTGCAGCGCGCGGCCGAGGACCCGAGGCCCGAGGAGCGAGGCGTGCTCGACTCCCTCCGGGATGACGACCAGCGCGCCGGGCGGAGCCACCAGCTCGAGACGTCCGATACGGTATCGAAGCCAGCCCTCGACGGCCCACGCGACCTCAAGCCCGAAGTGGGCGGACACCGGCCCCCACTCGTCCTCGCCGCCGGCCCATCGGCGGAGCGAGAGGTTCAGCGGCTTCTGCTGACCAAGGAGCTTCACGGGCGAGGCCATGATAGCGCCGCCCGGGGCCCCCGGCACCTGGTCAGGGGCCGCACCAGGCTGGGACGAACCGCGAGGCCGAACTGCAAGCCGAGGCCACTCCGCTGAGCTCGCCCATGCACGCGGGCGTGCAAGTGGCCGACGCGCACTCTCCGGCCATCGCCCGGGTGACGCACTGGTCCGTGGGGCCGCCGGCAGGTGCAGAGCTCCAGTCGGAGCAGGTGCCGCACTCGTACGCCGTGCAGTAGCTGAAGTCGTTCACCTGCTGCCCGCAGCACCCGGGTGCCGAGTCTCCGTCGTAGTGCGCCATGCAGCCGCCGTGGTTGAAGGCGATCGTCTGGATACGCCCCTCGAGCATCCCCACGATGACCGGCCCATGGCTGGGAGCCTCCGCCGGCGTCTCGAGGCACGCGAGGCACGAGGCGTTCGCGCTGTCGGCCCGGAAGTCGGCGCAGTTGTCGCCAAAGGCCTTTCCGTTGGCCTGGCACGAGAGGTAGGCGGTGATCTGGCCTGCGGTGCAGGCGTGCTGTCCGAGGTCGGTTGGAGGCGCCCAGGCCGGGATCGTGACGGGAGCTGCGGCGTAGCATCCGGCGTCGGCGGAGCCTCCTGCGTCGGGCCCCTCGACCCCTCCGTCGCGAGAGTCGCGCGGCAGTGCCGCGGGCGTCCGGTGGAAGGCGATGTGTGGCGTCTGCGAGGCATTGTTGGTGAAGGCGAGGTAGAGGTCGCCCTCGAGGTGGGCGAGGCCCGTGTAGTCGCCGATCCAGGTGGGCGCGGACCGCGAGGTCTCGACCTTCACCGGGCTGTAGACGAGGGCGCTGGAGTCGAAGGCGCCGCCAGGGGCGCTCCGGACGCGCCAGAGGCCGGCGCTCGTGTCGTCGGCGGCGTTCCCGGCGTAGAACGAGACGTCGATGCTCCCCGTCTCCTCGACGGTGAAGGCGGGGTACATCAACACCGCGCCAGCTCCCCACGCCGTGACGTCGACTCGCTCGTCGATGGTCGCGCCCCGGTCGCCCGAGTGCGCGACGCGGACGCTCGTGAGGGGCGGCACGTAGGTGGAGCTCGCCTCGCCCGAGGAGAGGCCGTAGAGGATCCAGACGTCGTTGCCGCGGGCGGCGCAGTCGTTCCAGATCCCGGTCGTCTCGGAGGAGAGGTTGATCGTGATGGCGTCCGACCAGGTCTCGCCATGATCGTCGCTGTAGCGCAGGCCGATTCCGTCGCCCAAGAACGAGGCTCCGAGATCGGTGTCGTGGTAGGTGACGAACCATCGGTCGCCGTCCTGCTGCCGGCAGATCCGGGGGTACCAGCGGGTCGAGCCGCTCGTCCCGGGGCCGGCCACGACCTGGCGTGACCAGGTGCTGAAGTCGGTCGAGACCGCGTCCTCCACGATCGCTTCGGAGAGGTCTTGTGAGAAGCGGATGTAGACGACGTGGACCTCGCCCGAGCGGCCCACCGCGATCCGGGGCAGGTCGTAGACACCGGCCGTGACAGCCGGATCGGTGACGAGGACCGGTGTCTCGAAGGCCGTGGTGCCCGGTGCCGAGCGGGTCGCGTAGACGGCCACGTGGCTGCGGCCACTGGATGAGACGTTCTCGGATCCCCACGAAAGGTAGAGGTTGTCGTCTTCGTCCGTCGCCACCGTCCCGTTGGCCTGGACATTGGTGTTGGGCGGGAGCGACATCAGCGTGGCCGGTCCCCAGGTCTCGCCCCGATCGTTCGAGATACGGTAGCCGATGACGTATGCCGCCGCCTTACGCGCAAGCCACGAGACGACGACCCGACCGCCAGGGGAGACGGCCACCATCGGCTCGTGCTCATGCAGGCTGCCCGACGCGCGCGAGAGCGACGGGACCTCGACGGGGGCCCGGCCTGAGTCGATGCCCGTCGAGGCATCGTCAAGCGGGAGCGCTGCATCGCCTGCCTCGATCGAGGCAGCGTCGGGCGGTAGCGCTCCATCGCCTTCCTGAATCGAGGCAGCGTCCGCGAAGACGCTCCCGTTTCCGTCGCTGGAGGGACAGCCGCTTCCGGTCACAATGGCGGCGAACGTCGTCGCTACGAAAGTGCTCTTGATTCTCCAGTTCATCGCGGTTCTCCTTGCCGAGACTGCGCAGGCAGAGTATCGGCGTCCGGGCGGGTCGCTATGCGAATCGTGCTGTCGCGTGTTGCCGGACTTCCCTCGCTCGACCCCGACACGCTTGGGACTGCTTCGGTGCCATGCATGTCTTGGGGTCCGAAGTTGCGCCACGTAGCGCAACTTGCCGTGGTCGGCGGAGGCGCCGGGTGCACTGGGGGCGGCAAGGTCCGCTCGCTCCTCAACGCGGATCGCCCCTCAGTCCCGTCGTGCATCTCGTGGCGCAGGCGCAGCTCCACCTCGAGCATGCGCAACCGGTCCCCCGCGATTGAGGCTCGGACGACTCCGAGTTCACCGCGCTGGATCGGCTCTCGATGGCGGCTTACCTCGACCAGCACGGCTGGACGCCCCGCACCTGCGCTGGTGGGTGGACTACGCCTGTCGGGACAACTACGGCCTGCGGCTGGAGGAGACCTCGGCCTGGGCGGGCATCTCCTACTTCGGCTCGCGCATCGCCCACCTCGGCGACGGGGGCGTGTGCCCACGCGACTCCCAGCACCCCTCCTCAACGCCCTTCCAACAGCCACGCGCGACGCTTATCCGCTGGTCGTTCGTGGCTCGACCGCCCTGCTTCTTGCTCTTCGGCCGTCCTCGCCTCGCTAGGTGTCGGCCGACCGGCGAGGGCTTCCGGGACTTCTTCGAGGTGAGCCCGGGGGTGGGCGACTTCTCCTTCCCTTCGGGCCACGTGGCGGTGGCGATGGCTCTGGCCCCCTGGGCCTGGCTGCTGTGGCGGGAAGGAAGGACTCGCGCCGCCCTGGTCGTGGGGGGTGCGACCTTGGGCTGGGCGGGCGCGGTCGCCTATGGCCGAGTGCTCTATGGGGCGCACTTCCTGACCGACGTGGTCTTCTCGGTGGGGCTGGGCGTGGCCCTGGCGCCCCTCTCGTTGATCTCGGCGACCTTCTCTGGCGGCGCCTCGTTGGGCAGGGTCGCCAGTAGGTCAATGCCGGGCGCGCCGTCCGTCAGCGAGAGCACCCCAGCAGCAGCAGCAGCAGCGCGGCTCGGGAAAGGGCCGGGGTCGCGGGGCGGAGCCACCCGACGACGGTGAAGGCGAGGAGGAGCGAAGCGAGCCGGCCGGGTCAGGGCTTCGGCTGGGGGGTCGCGTCCAGGTCGGTGGCCTCGCGCAGGCAGGTGATGACGCTGAGGTTGAGCTGGGAGTGGGCCACGCGCATCAGGCTGTGCAGCTCCGAGGGGTTCAGGTTCAGGCGCTCGCTCAGCAGGGCCTGGCTGCGCCGCAGGACCTGCTCGCGGGCCGCGGCCAACCAGCGGCAGACGGTGGACTTGTGCACGCGGTAGAAGGCGCCGATCTGGTCGAAGCTCAGCTGGTCGACGTGCTGGAAGCGCAGCAGGGTGCGATCGCGCGCCGACAGCTCGGCCAGGGCGGTGCGCAGCGCCTGCTGCAGCTCCTGCTGGGCCTGCCCCCGCACCAGCCGGACCTCAGCCCCGTCGCCACCCAAGGGCAGCGATTCGGCGAGCCCGTCGTCGAGCGAAACCGAGGCCTTGTCGGTGCGCTTCAGATCGATGGCCAGGCGGGTGGCGGTGGCGCTGAGCCAGCTCACCAGAGGCCCGCGCCCGGAGTACTCGCTGATGCGGGGCGGGCGCTCGGCCTCGCGCACGAACAGCTTGACCCGCAGCAGCTGGGTCAGGTCCTCCACGCCGTCCTGGTTGCTGGCCGCCCGCCGCAGCGTCCGGGCGATGCGGGGCAGCAGCCGGTGCTCGGCCTCCGCGATGGCGTCGGCGTCGCCCCGCGCGCAGGCGCAGGCCAGGAGCAGATCGGCGGCCTGCACCGCTGCCAGGGCCTTGAGGGGCTCGTGGGCGGGCAGCCGGGCCGCGAGGTAGGCCAGGAAGGTCTCGTCGTCGACGCGGAGGTCGGGCAGGGCGGCGCGCGCCTCGCGCAGCCTGGTGGCCGACAGCTCCTCGAGCGCCTCGCCGACTACGAGCTGCTCGGCGGTCGCGCGAGCGGCGTGGGAGAGCAGGAGGCGGCAGAGGGGCCAGGGCTCGGTGGGCGCATTCACGGCTGCCGAGAATAGGCCCAAGCGCACCGAGGCGTACAGCTTGGGGGCCAGCGCCTCAACGCATGAGCAGGAAGGCGAGGCCCCCTCCCAGCGCCGCGGCGAGCGCCGCCGCCAATCCCCACCACCGCCGCGCCCGGAGCGCGCCGCGCAGCGCCTTCACCAGCTGCTCCGTCGACTCCTCCGGCTCCGGAGCACGCTCCTGCAGCCGGCGCAAGAGCCGCCTCAACGTCCCGGGCGCGGTCTGGGAGCAGTGGGGGCCGTCCAAGGCATTGCCGAGAAGGGCGGCGAAGGCCTGGCGGTCCTCGGCCGGGGAGGAGAAAGGGCTCGGGAAGGCCGCCAGCAGCGCCCGCCCATCGCCCCCCACCCCGATCCTCCGCGGCGTCACCCCCAGC
>JACRCT010000159.1 GCA_016218885.1 Deltaproteobacteria bacterium
CATGTCGCCGAGGTGGTCCTCGTCGCCGAGGATGTCGGAGAGGATGGCGATGCGCTCGCCCTCCTTGATCAGGCCCATGGCGATGCCCGCGACGGGCGCGGTGATCGGCACGCCCGCGTCCATCACCGAGAGGCAGCCGCAGCAGACGGAGGCCATCGAGGATGAGCCGTTGGACTCTAGGATGTCGCTGACCACGCGCACGGTGTAGGGGAACTTCGCGGCGTCGGTGGGCATGACCTGGCGCAGCGAGCGCTCGGCCAGCGCGCCGTGGCCGATCTCGCGACGGCCCGCGCTGCGCATGAACTTCACCTCGCCCACGCTGAAGGGCGGGAAGTTGTAGTGCAGCATGAACTTCTTGAAGGTCTGCCCCTGGATGGTCTCGATGCGCTGCTCGTCGTCCATCGTCCCCAGGGTGCTGACGACGATGGCCTGGGTCTCGCCGCGGGTGAAGAGCGCCGAGCCGTGGGTGCGGGGCAGGGCCCCCACCTCACAGGTGATCTGGCGGATCTCGTCGGCGGCGCGGCCGCCGATGCGCTTGCCGGTGTCGAGCACCATGCCGCGCACGTACTCGTACTTGAGGTCCTCGATGAAGCCCTTGATCTGCTTCTCGGCGGCGAAGTAGCCGTCACCCAGCTTCTCGGCCAGGACGGCGAGCACCGCCTTCTTGGCGGCGGAGAGGGCCTCGTAGCGCTTGATCTTCTCGCCAATCTCATAGGCCTTGCGCACCGGCTCGCGGGCCAGCTCGTAGACCTGGTCCTTGAGCTTCTGGTCCACGGCAGGCGGGACGAAGGCGCGCTTGGGCTTGCCCAGCTGGGCCCGCAGCTCCTCCTGGATCTGGATCTCCGGCTGCACCGTGTTGTAGGCGAACAGCAGGGCCTCGACCATCTCGGCCTCGGGGATCTGCTTGCCGCCGCCCTCGACCATCACGATCGCGTCCTTGGAGGCGGCCACGATGAGGTCCAGATCCGAGACCTTGCGCTGCTCCTCGGTGGGGTTGGCGACCAGCTTGCCCTCGACCTTGCCGACGCGGACCCCGGCGATGGGGCCATTGAAGGGGATGTCGGAGAGGTGCAGCGAGGTGGAGGCCGCGGTGATGGCGTGGACGTCCGGCTCGTTGACCTGATCGTAGGAGAGCGTGGTGGCGATGACCTGCGTCTCGTAGAAGAAGCCCTCTGGGAACAGGGGCCGCAGCGAGCGGTCGATGATGCGGCTGGTGAGGGTCTCCTTCTCGGTGGGCCGCCCCTCGCGCTTGAAGTAGCTGCCGGGGATCTTGCCGGCGGCGAACATCTTCTCCTGGTAGTCCACTGTGAGGGGGAGGAAGTCGAGCCCTTCCTTCTTCTCCGAGGCCGAGACGGCGGTGACCAGCAGCACGGTCTCGCCGTACTGCAGCCAGGTGGAGCCGTGGGCCTGCTTGGCGACCTTGCCGGTCTCGAGGGAAAGCGCTCTGCCGCCGATCTCTGCCGTCTTTCGCGTTGCCTGCATTGACGTCCTCTCTCTCGCGCCGCCCTTGGGGGGCGCGAATGGGGACGAGTGCAAGCGCTCGGTGGCCTTCTTCAGCGCGCGGGCAGATGCCCGCCACGCTCGGAATCGCCGATCGCGTTCGAAGGGCGAACAGACCGCCCGAACGCACGCCTCGTCCTCGATGAACCCCGACCCGCGGACCGGAGGCGCTGTTCGGGTCGACTTTTGATCCCGCCGCTGCCCTCGAAGAGAAGCCCCTCGAGACCACCGAAGAAACCAAAAGGCCGACCCGCTATCGCACTCCTTCGGCCCGCACCGCTGCTGGAGCGGGGGGTTGCTGCCTGCGGCCCTCCCGGCCGCTCGGGTTCGACCGCCGCCCGGGGTGCGGCTCCCGGGCAGGCGTGCGAGCTTCGTAAGGTGCTGCAAAGCCAGAGGCCCGGACGAGCCGGGCCTCTCAAACGCTTCCCACGAGACTACTTGCGGATACCGAGCGTCTCGATGAGCTTCTTGTAGCGCATCTCATCCTTGCCGCGCAGGTAGTCGAGCAACCGGCGGCGCTTGCCGACGAGCTTCAACAGGCCACGGCGGCTGTGGAAATCCTTGACGTGACCGCGGCCACCCTCGGTGGGCGGCTTGAAGTGCTGGGTGAGCGAGTTGATGCGCTCGGTCAGCAGGGCCACCTGGACCTCAGGCGAGCCGGTGTCCTTCTCGTGCTGCTTGAACTTGCCGACGATCTCGGCCTTCTTCTCGACCTCGAGCGACATGGTGCCTCTTTCTTCCGCCTCCCTGGTTCCACGCGGCACCAGGACCGCCCCATGCGGTCCATCAGGCCGCTCGCGCCCGCGGAGGGGAGCAGGCTGCGAGCAAAAATGAGTTGGGGACTATACGGTCTACGAACCACTAGCGTCAACGCCGGCTTCCCGTGCGTGAACGGGCTCAGCCGCAGCGCATGAGCACCCTCAGGTAGTGCAACCCCGCCTCTTTCCACTGTGCGACAGCGAGCAACTCCCCCGCTTCGCTGGCCATCCGCACACGCTCCCCATCGGTCCCCACGGGGATGCCCAGCTCGGCGATAGGCAACCGCTGCCCTTGCGCCAACCTGGTGATGAGGTGTGCGGGCACGACCACGAGCGGCAGTCCAGCCAAGGCCTCGCTGGGGCCGAAGACCCTCTTGGCGAGCTCCTCCTCGGGCAGACGACGCAGCTCATCGAGCGTGACCGCGCGCTCCAGGGTGAAGCCCGCGCTCTCGGTGCGTCGCAGGGCGGTCAGGTGCGCATGGCAGCCGAGCGCCTCGCCCAAATCGTGCGCGAGAGTGCGGACATAGGTTCCCTTGGAGCAGCGGACCGAGAGGCGCAGATCGGGCAGGGAGAGCTCGACCAGCGTCATCGAGTGCACGGTCACCTTGCGGGCGGCGCGCTCGACCTCCTTGCCCTGGCGCGCCAGCTCGTAGAGCCGTTGGCCATCCACGCGGACGGCCGAGAACATGGGCGGCTCCTGCTCGATCTCGCCGCGCAAGCGCCCCAGCGCCGCCTCGAGCTCCTCGAGAGAGAAGGGAGGAACGGGCGCCTGGGCGATGATCTTTCCAGTCCGGTC
>JACRCT010000160.1 GCA_016218885.1 Deltaproteobacteria bacterium
CTGGATCGGCCGCGGGGGTGTTCGGCGCGGCTTGGAGCGCGGCAGCCAACCAGAGGCAGACCAGGGTTTGGGCCATCGGATCCTTCGCGATCTCATTGTCCGTTCCTCCCGCGGTGGGCCGGAGAAGTCGGAATGAATCGCATCCTAGTCTCTGGTCGGGAAATGAAGAGAGGATGACGACCGACTGGGCTTCTCGTTCGGTGGTTCACGGGGCCGGCGCCTGCTCGCTGGCGCTCGCGACAGTGCCTCACGCCCTGCAATGATTCGCGCTTCCGGCTCGCTGGCGCTCGGGCCTAGAGGTAGCCTTGCGCCGTGACCGTCGGTGAGCTCTGCCAGTTATGCGGCCTGTGCTGCCAGGGGGCGTTCCTGCGCTACGCGCTGCTGGACGCGAATGAGGCCGTGCGCCTCGAGTCCCTCGGGGTACCGACCACCACCCGACGTGACGGGCAGCGGGCGCTGAGGCTCGGGTGTCGGGCGCTCTCGGGGACGCGCTGCGCGATCTACCAAGCTCGTCCGGCGGCCTGCGACTCGTACTTCTGCCAGCTCGCTTTCAGGCTCAGGCACGGGGTCGTCGCTCCGGAGATTGCCAGCCAGGTCGTGGAGCAGGCCCAGGCGCTGCTACGCGAGATCGAAGCCGACCTGCCCCCCAGGGCAGAAGACGATCCTCCCTCGGTGATGGAGCGGGCGCACCACCATGGGCTGCTCTCCGGGCCGGCGCTGCTGCGGCGCGCCGAGGCGCTCTTCCGCGAGCATTTCCTGGTGCCCGGGCAGCCCTGAGGTGAGTCAGTCAGGTCTTCTTGACCACGATGTGGCTGATGATGTCGGCGGCCTGATCGGCGCGGTCCGCGGCGTTGGACAGGTGCCGATAGACCTCGCGGCGCTTGAGGATCTGCAGGATCTGGGCGGTGTCCGCCGGCCCGTTGAACAGCTCGGCGATGGCCGAGCGATAGGTGTCCTCCACCGCGTTCTCGACGCGCTTGGCCTTGCGGGCGTGTTCGCTGGCGACGCCGGGGTGGCCTTCCAGACGCTGCAGCGCCAGCAGGATCTCGCGCGAGGCGTCGAGCAGCAGCTGCGCCATCTCGTGCAGATGCGTGTCGGGGGTGACCTTGAGCAGGGTCATCTCCTCGACCGTGGACTTGGCGTAGTCGAGCAGGTCGTCGGCCGCGCCCGACAGGGCATAGATGTCCTCGCGATCGATGGAGGTCACGAAGGTGCGGTTGAGCTCCTCCACCAGCATGCGCCGCACCTCGTCGGCCTCCTTCTCGGTGCGGTTGACGCGCGCGGCGTGCTCCTCGCCGGGCGACACCATGTAGGCGACCAGCGCCTCCAGACCCGACACGCCAATCTCCGCCTGGTGGATCATCTGCGCGATGAACGGGTCCGGCTCGGCCTTGAAGAGTCTCATGTGAACCTCCGGAGGATCGTCCACGCCAACCCGGCGACCAGCGCGGTGAAGGGAATGGTGATGAGCCAGGCGAGCACGATCTGCTTGCCCACGCCCCAGCGAACCTTGGAGAACCGCTCCGCGCTGCCGCTGCCCATGATGGCGCTGGCCACGACCTGCGTGGTGCTCACCGGGCCGCCAAGCAGGCCCGCCACCAGAATCACCGAGGCCGACCCCATCTGCGTGGTGAAGCCGTGCAGCGGGCGGATCTTGAAGAGCCCGCCGCCGAGAGTGCGAATGAGCCGCCAGCCGCCCACCGCGGTCCCCAAGGCGATCGCCGCCGCGCTCAGCCCCACCACCCACCACGGTACCCGGAACTCGCTGAGCACCCCGGACGCCACCAGCGCCAGCGTGATCACCCCCATGGTCTTCTGGGCGTCGTTGGACCCGTGGGAGAGCGCGAGCCCCAGGGCGGTCACGATCTGCCCCCGCTTGAAGAAGCCGTTGATCGCCGGCGAGGCCCGACGGGCGAGCAAGCGGATGAGGCTGACGAGCAGGTAGCCGGCGGCAAAGCCCAGGGGAGGAGACACGAAGAGCGCCATGGCCACCCGGCCCATGCCAGAGGGCTGGACCACCTCGAACACGGCGCGGATGTCGTTGACCGAGGACATGCCCACGCCGAGCTGACGCCAGGCGGCATCGGCGATCCCCGCTCCGAGCAGGCCGCCGACCAGAGCGTGCGAAGAGCTGGAGGGGATCCCGAAGTACCAGGTGACGAGGTTCCACCCCACCGCCGAGGCCATGGCGGCCAAGACGATGGGCAGGGCCTGGGCGTGATCCGCCGGGAGCTTGAGCACCCCGGCGCCCACGGTCGTCGCGACCGCCACCCCGAACATGAAGGGGCCCACGAACTCGGCGAGCGCGGTGATGGCCAGGGCCTGTCGCGGAGAGAGCGCCCGCGAGGCGATCATCGTCGAGACGATGTTGGAGCTGTCGTGGAAGCCGTTGAGGAAGTCGAAGAGCAGGGCGACGGCGATGAAGACGACCAGCAGGGTGCTCATGGTTCCTCGGGCGAACGCTCCCGCTACTCAGCGTAGCGCGCCCGGGCCCGAGAGCCAGAAAACCGCCGGATTCAGGCCTTTGCTCACGACCCTCACCCCGACCTCTCCCTGGCACGACCAAACGGAATGGGAGGGGACCGACGCCGCCATGGGCGATGCGGCGCGTTAGTCTCGGGCCAGTCGCGTCACATCGACGTCGACAAGCCCTGGACGCTCCCGGCTGCAGAGGAGCACCTTCGGCTTCAGCCACCGCAGTCTCTGCTTGATGCGATCTTCGACCGGGTCGTCGCCGATCGTCATCCACCGTTTGCTGGGCGGAGGGTCGTCCCTCTCGATCCAGCCGACGACGTGGACCTTCTGCCCGTCGTCTGCGACTCTCGCTACGGCGCTTGCGAGCGGCTCAGGGAGCATGCCGCTTCGGACTCCGCCGACGAGTCCCGCCACGGTGTCCCTCACCTTGAGCCCAATCTCTAGGTCGAGCTCACGCTCCAGACGCAGCCGCGTCCCCCGCTCATGCCCCTCAAAATTCTTCACCTCGATCAGGAAGAGAGCCCCCTCCCGGACCGCTACGAAGTCGACCGCCTTTGTTCCTTGATTCCGCGGGGCATCGCCATCCCAGAGTTCCCCGTTGAGCACCGAGATGCTGCGGAAGCTGGAGGACTTGTCGTATCGGACCACCATCCAGGATTCGCCGAACTCGAAGCGCAGGCGACTCTCGTCGAGCTGGATCATTTCCCTTGCTCGCGAAGGAAAAGCTCGCGGCGCCGGTCGTGGTGCGCGCCAAAAGCGTCCAGGATCGCGTTCTCGGAGAGCGCTGGGAAGAGGGCCGCCGACTCGACCTCGATTCCCTTCTCTCCGTGCTTCAGCGCATGGAAGCGGGTGAGACGCGGCGGCTCATCAGTCGCGTACTCCGAGGCCAGCGACAGCTCCGAGGCAAGCAAGTAGTCGTGTGTGGCGACGAGCGCTTGCGCTCCCTCGCCGACCAGAGCGAGAAGCGTGTCGCGCACGAGCGTCACCAAGCGGGGATTGAGGTTCGCCTCGGGCTCGTCCCAGCACAGCAGCCCGCGGTCCATCAGCGAGCCATTGAGGATGAGCCAGGCCAGCGTCCCGAGCTTACGCAGGCCCTCGGCCATGAGTGGAGCCTCGAGGTTCTCGCCGTTTTGCTGGTGGCAGTAGAAGCGGCCGTTGACGAGGTCGAGGGTCCCGCCAATCGCCTTCTCCAGCGGCGCGAGAAGCGCGGCTCTCGCGGGCGAACGCGGGCCCCGCAGGGGCCTCGCGTCGAGCGCGACACAAAGCTCGTAGTAGCTCCTATCGAACGAGGACTCGCGCTTGAGCCACGACGCCAGGAACCCGGGGAACGCCGAAATCATCTCCCGCGGAGGGAGGAAGACGGCTGGCTCCGCCTCGCGAAGGTCGCCCTCGAAGCGGGCGCGAACGCTGCCGACGGTGGTGATC
>JACRCT010000161.1 GCA_016218885.1 Deltaproteobacteria bacterium
AAGGCGTCCTTGTGGAGGAGTTGACATGGTTCCTGGCGGAGCTCGGGCGAGGGGCCGAGGTGCTGATGGTGCAGGGGTTGCGCTATATCCTTGGTACGTGGGTACGTATTGACGAGGCGGTGTTGTCGGAGGCGTTGAAGCGGGCCATGCCGGAGAAGGAGAAGAAGATGCTGTCGATCGCCGCGAAGGAGTGGCTTGCGCAGGGAGAGGCCAAGGGGAAGGCCGAGGGGAAGGCAGAAGACCTCCTGCACCTGCTAGAGCGACGCTTTGGCCAAGAGGCTGCGGAGTACCGCCAGGCGATAGCCGAGGCAGATACCGAGAAGCTGGAGCGTTGGTTCGACCGGGCGATCGATGCGCTGAGCATCGAGGTGGTCTTCGCCGAGTCGCAGCACTGACCACGTCGGTTCCGGCAAGATCCTCGCTGGCGTGGCGTCGTCGTCCCGGGTGCAAGCCGGCCGGTCGGTGTCCGGGCCGAGAGACCCACCGTAGGCCCGTAGGCCCGAGCGCCAGCGAGTCGGCCGCGGAGAGCGCCGGACGGCGTGGAGCACGGCGGTGAGCGCGAGCGAACCGGCAACCAGCCCGATAAAGCGCAACGCGAGAAGCCCAGACCGACGATATCCATGAGGACGGTTCAAAGGGATGTCGGCGGGTCGGGCTTTTCGCGCGTACTTGCACGAGGCTGACGCCTGCTCGCTGGCGCTCGCGACAGTACTCCATGCCCTCCGAGGTTTCGCGCTGCCGGCTCGCTTGCGCTCGGGCCTATGACCGTATGGGGCGGTATGGGGCCGTACGGGACCACGGGACTAACAGAGACCCGAGGTATTGGGCGGTCTGATTCCAACAGCGAAAAGCGAAGAAGACGCCATGCCGGGGCACGGCGCATCGCGATCCCCCCAGAGGACGAACGAGCGTGCGCCCGCCGCGGCCTGGGCTCGAGAATCCCCAATGCCTGTGCCTGGTTGCGGTTCCGCCGCGGCGTGGCGCCGCGGTCCGGGATGTCGCGTGGCGGACCCGGGAGGGGGCGGGCCGCGAAAGAACCCTTGCGTGCTCGTTGCAGGCAGAGAACGACCGCAGTATGGTGGCGCCGTTTTTGGGCGGGGAAGGTCGCGACAGACCAACGCTCGAAGAGAAAGACATGCCCCACGTACTGCTCATCGACGACGATCAGGACCTGGTAGCCGGCAACAAAGCGGCGCTGGTGGCAAAGGGTTTCCGAGTCTCGGAGGCCTACTCAGGCAATGACGGCTACAAGGCGCTCCTCAAGGAGATGCCGGACGTCGTGGTCCTCGACTGCATGATGGAGGAGTTCACCTCCGGCTTCGAGCTGGCCCACGACATCGCCCTCAAGTACCCGACCCTCCCGATCATCATGGTCACCGGGGTGCACGAGCACATGAGCTCGGCATGGCAGTACGGCCCGGAAGACAAGCGCTGGCTGCCCATCCACAAGTGGATGGAGAAGCCGGTGCCGGTAGCCAAGCTCATCGAGGCCATCGAAGAGCTGGTCAAGAAGAAGGCGGAGACTGCCTCCAAGCCTTGAATCCTGCAGTAACCCGGAAGATCCGCTTCGCCCGTGTGCGGGCGAGCCGCCCCACGGCTGCGGAAAAGCGAAGTTCGTGAAGAAATGCACGATTCGACTCGGGTCTGAAAGCGACGTGTCCCATGAACCCTGAGCAAACCTGGCTCGCTCTCTGTGTGGCGGTCCCCATCGTGGGGTCGCTGATCTTGCCCTTGCTGGGCAAGACGACGGAGGCGGGGCGCAACTGGCTGGCCTTGCTGCTGGTGGCCTTCTCCTTCGGCAGCGCGCTGGCGCTGCTGCCGCTGGTGGTGGCGGACGGCACGGCGACCTTCGCGCTCGGGGGCGTGAACCTGTTGCACGCCGACAAGCTGGCGGTGTTCATGGCGCTGGTGTCGACCAGCGTGGGCTCGATCATCGTCTTCTACTCGTGGGGGTACATCGCCGAGTTCGAGCACCGCAACGAGTACTACTTCATGGTGGTGCTCTTCCTGGGCTCGATGATGGGCCTGGTCTTCGCGCGCAATCTCATCTTCCTCTACGTCTTCTGGGAGATCACGGCCATCGCCTGCTGGCGGCTCATCGGCTTCTTCCGTGAGAAGGCGTACGTGCTGCGCGCCGACAAGGCCTTCCTGATCACCGTCTTCGGCGCGGTGCTGATGCTCATCGGCTTCATCGACGTCGGGGTGCAGAACGGCTCGTTCGACCTGGGGATCATCAAGGCCAAGGGCCTGCCGGTCTCGGACCTCGCGGTGGCGCTGATGCTGTGCGGCATCTTCGCCAAGTCGGCCACCTTGCCGCTGCACACCTGGCTGCCGGATGCCGGCGTGGCCCCCTCGCCGGTGACCGCGCTGCTGCACGCCGCGGTGCTGGTGAAGATCGGCGTCTACGTCTTCGCCCGCCTGATGGTGGCCACCTTCGTGGTGAGCCCGGTGTGGCACGACATCGTCCCGTGGATCGCCGGCGCCAGCGCGCTGGTCTCGGCCTGCGCGGCGCTGATCGACACCGACCTGAAGCGGATCATCGCCTACTCCACCGTGAGCCAGATCGGCTTCATCTTCCTGGGCCTGGCGGTGGACAGCGAGATGGCGGTGGGCGGCGGGCTGCTCTACATCCTCATGCACGGGGTGGCCAAGGGCGGCCTGTTCCTGTGTGCGGGCATCGTGGAGCACGGCACCCACACCAAGGACATCACCAAGCTGGGCGGGCTGATCAAGACCATGCCGGTGACGGCCATCTCCTTCGCCCTGTGTGCCTTCTCGGTGATGGGCATCCCGCCGTTCGGCGGCTTCTTCAGCAAGTACCTGGTGATCACCGGGGCGGTGACCAGCGGCCAGCTGGCCCTGTCGCTGACCTTCGTGTTCGGGGCCTTCCTGACCATCCTCTATCTGTTCCGGGTCTTCACCAAGGTGTTCCTGGGCGCGCCCGGTGAGGTGGTGAAGGCGCACCCGGCGCACGAGGGCTCGCGCGAGATGGTGGCGAGCGTGGCGGCGCTGGCGGTGCTGGCGCTGGTGAGCGGCCTGCTGGTGCAGTTCCCGTCGCAGTTCGCCGAGTCGACCGCCAAGGAGATTCACCGCAAGGCGGTCCCGGTGGTGAGGGTGGTGCGATGAACCTCCTGTTCCTGCTCATCCTGATTCCCGCGCTGGCCGGCCTGCTGGGCCTGGCGCTCGCCAAGTGGATGGAGAAGGCGGTGGCGCCGCTGGCGGTGCTGGCGCTGCTCGCCAACGTCCTGGTGGCCGGCCTGGCCTTCCATCAGCCGCTGACCGCCGAGATCCCGCTGGGGACCTACGGGTTCACGCTGGCCTTGCGCCAGGACGCCCTGTCGAGCTTCATCATCATCGCCGCCTCGGGCCTGGCCTTCCTGCTCTCGCTCTACGCCGCGCAGTTCATGAACGGCCGCAAGCACGCGGGCTGGTTCTTCGCCTTCTACCTCTTGACCATCGCGCTGCTGCAGGGCGCGGTGCTCGCCAACCACCTGGTGACGCTGCTCTTCTTCTGGGAGGGCATGCTGGTGGCGCTGTTCGTGATGATCGCCCTGGGCCACGAGGGGGCGCACAAGACCGCCTTCAAGGCCTTCTTCATCAACGGCGTCACCGACCTGTGCATGATGGCGGGCATCGGGCTGGTGCTGCACCTGACCAAGACGCTGAGCATCAGCGAGCTGGCGGCGCGGCCGATGGCCACCGAGGGCCTGTACGGGCTGGCCTTCGTGCTCTTGATGATCGGCGCCATCTCCAAGGCCGGCTCGATGCCGTTCCACAGCTGGATCCCCGATGCCGCCACCGACGCGCCGATGCCCTTCATGGCGCTGATGCCGGGGGCGATGGAGAAGCTGATAGGCATCTACTTCGTGAGCCGCATCTCCCTGGACCTCTTCCGCATCAACGGGACCTGGGCGAGCACGCTGATGATGGCGGTGGGCGCGGCCACGGTGCTGCTGGCGGTGCTGATGGCGCTGGTGCAGAAGGACTTCAAGCGCCTGCTCTCGTTCCACGCCATCAGCCAGGTCGGCTACATGATCCTGGGCATCGGCACCGGGACGGCGTTCGGCATCGTGGGCGGCCTGTTCCACATGGTGAACAACGCCCTGTACAAGAGCACGCTGTTCCTCACCGGCGGCGCGGTGGAGCACCAGGCGGGGACCACCGACCTGAAGAAGGTCAGCGGGCTGGGCCGGGCGATGCCCATCACCTTCGCCTGCTTCACGGTGGCGGCGCTCTCCATCTCCGGCTTCCCCTTCACCAACGGCTTCTACTCCAAGGAGCTGGTCTACCACGGCGCGCTGGAGCAGCACTGGCTCTGGTACGCGGCGGCGGCGCTGGGCTCGTTCTTCACCGCGGCCTCCTTCCTCAAGCTGGGGCACGCGGCGTTCCTGGGGCCGCACAAGGCCGGCAAGGCCGTGGGGGCCATCAAGGATCCGCCGGTGGCGATGCTGGTGCCCATGGTGCTCATCGCCGGCCTGTGCCTGTTCTTCGGCCTGGGCAACGGGATGATCGGCGAGCTGCTGCTGCTGCCGTCGGTGGCGGGCAAGATCTCGGGCTC
Source organism: Deltaproteobacteria bacterium (assembly GCA_016218885.1). Classification (GTDB taxonomy): domain Bacteria; phylum Myxococcota; class Myxococcia; order Myxococcales; family UBA5297; genus JACRCT01. The sequence continues at coordinate 4,559 of JACRCT010000161.1, forward strand.
GGAGCACCTCTTCGGGCTGCTGCCGCACGACAGCATCGGGTGGATCCTCACCGGAGTCTCGGTGGCCACGCTCACCGTGGCGGTGCTCAACCACCTCTGGGGAGCCAAGCGCTACGGCAGCGGCGTGAAGGCGGTGGACCACATCCACTACGCTCCGGTGGCGCACCAGCTCTACGACGCGGCGGAGAAGCGCTGGTTCGACCCCTACGAGCTGGCGCTCAAGGTGATCGGCCTGGTGGCGCACATCGGCTGGGGCATCGATCGCGCGATCGACTTCATCTACAACAAGGTCGTCACCGGCATCGCCGCGGCCTTCTCGGGCTTCCTGCGCGAGGCGCACAACGGCAGCCACGCCACCTACCTGGCGTGGTCCATCGTGGGCACCGCGGTCGTCATCTATCTCTTCATCGGAGGGTTCTAAGGTGGCTGCGCTCCTCATCGTGCTGCCCCTCCTCGGGGTCGTCCTCCTGAACCTGCCGCTGCCTCGCCGGTGGACCAACGGCGTGGCGCTCTCCTTCGCGGGCGTCTTCTGCGCGCTCGAGGTGGTGGCGGCATTCGCCAACAACATCGCCGCCTGGTTCGGGGTGATGAGCTACTGGTCGCTCGACCTGAGCTTCGCGGCCGGCAGCGGGAAGGGTTTGAGCGGTCTGCTCGGCGCCAAGTTCGCCGACGTGGACGACCTGACCCGGGTGATGTTCCTGGCCATCTCCCTGGTCGGCCTGTGCGCGGTGTGGGTGGCGCGCTACTCGCTGGGGCCCGACGCCGAGAAGCGCTTCCGCTTCGCCAACCTGCTCCTGCTGATCCTGGCGGGGATGAACGGCATCGTGCTGGTGCGCGACCTGTTCGCCCTCTACGTCTTCCTGGAGATCACCGCGGTCACCTCCTTCGTGCTCATCGCCCTGGAGCGCGGCAAGCAGGCCCTGGAGGGTGCGTTCAAGTACATGGTGCTCTCCGCGGTGGCGACGGCGCTGCTGCTTGCGGGCATCGCGCTGCTCTTCATCATCACCGGCGACACCTCCTTCGCCGCGGCGCGCTCGGCGCTGGCGGGCGGGGCGGGGGCGAGCAAGGTAGGCCTGGCGGCGGTGGCCCTGTTCCTGGCGGGCCTGTCCATCAAGGCCGGCCTGGTCCCCTTCCACGGCTGGCTGCCCGACGCGTACGCCTCGGCGCCGGCCGCGGTCTCGGTGCTGCTGGCGGGCATCGTCACCAAGGTCAGCGGGGTCTACACCCTCATCCGCCTGGCCGAGGTCTTCGGCTACAGCGCGCCGCTCAAGACCACCATGCTCATCGCCGGGGCCTTCTCCATCGTGGCCGGGGCGCTGGCGGCGTTGGCCCAGAAGGACTTCAAGCGGATGCTCGCCTACTCGAGCATCAGCCAGGTCGGCTACATCATCCTGGCCCTGGGCGTGGCCGGCCCCGACACCGTGGGGCAGGTAGCCATCGCCGGCGCGGTGCTGCACCTGTTCAACCACGCCATCTTCAAGACCCTGCTCTTCGTCAACAGCGCCGCCGTGGAGCAGCAGGCGGGGACGCTGGACATGGACCAGCTGGGCGGCATCAGCGTGAAGATGCCGGTGACCGGCACCACCTCGGTGCTGGCCATGCTCTCCACTGCGGGCATCCCTCCGCTGTCGGGCTTCTGGAGCAAGCTCCTCATCGTCTTCGCGGTGTGGAAGGCCGGGCACCAGGGCTGGGCGGCGCTGGCGGTGGTGTCCAGCCTCATCACCCTGGCCTACTTCCTTTCCATGCAGCGGCGGGTCTTCTTCGGCAAGCTCAGCGCCTCGTGCGCGGGGCTGAAGGAGGCGGGCGGGTGGGGCCTGTTGCCGGCGCTGATGCTGGCGGCGATCACCGTCCTGCTGGGCCTGGGCGCGCCCTGGCTCTTCGGCACCTTCCTCCTCAAGGTGGGGAGCATCCTATGACCGTGCAGACGTGGATTACCCTCGGGCTCACCGGACTGGTGGTCCTGGCGGCGCTGTGGACGGTGCTCACCCCGAACCTGCTGCGCTCCGCCATCGGCTTGGCGCTCACCAGCGCGCTCCTGACGCTGGTCATGTTCCAGATGGATGCGCCGCTGGCCGGCGTCTTCGAGCTGTCGGTGTGCGCCGGCCTGATCACGGTGGTGTTCATCTCCGCCATCAGCGTCACCCGCTCGCAGGGCGAGAAGGCGGAGCAGTCGCGGGTGGCGAGCCGGGCCCGCGCCTTCCTGCCGCTGTTGGGCGTGGCGGCCTGGGTGGGCGTGATGCTGTGGAGCTCGGGCTACGTGCTCGACGTCAAGCCTCCGCCGGCGGGAGCGCCGATGAACGTGCGCGACGCGCTGTGGAGCCTGCGCCGCCTGGACCTGCTCGGGCAGCTCCTGGTGATCTTCGTGGGCGTGTTCGGAGTGGTCATCCTCTTCAAGGAGAAGCAGCCTGCCGAGGCGGGGAAGGAGGCGGTCAAGTGAGCAACGTCTGGGTGGAGCACTTCTGGCTGTTCGCCATCGCCGCCGCGGTCATCTTCACCGCCGGCCTGTACTGCCTGGTGGCGAGCCGCAACCTCATCCGCATCCTGGTGGGCATCGAGCTGTTGACCAAGTCGGTGACCCTGCTCCTGGTCCTGGCCGGCGCCATCACCGGCCGCATGGGCCAGATGCAGGCGCTGATCATCACCCTCATCGTGGTCGAGGTGGTGGCCATCACCGTGGCGGCGGGCATCGTCATCGGGGCCTTCCGCTCCCACGGGACGGTGGACGCGAAGGCGCTGACGGACTTGAAGGGTTAGGCCAGAGGCGGGCGCAGCGGTTCGCGCCCCACCGATGAAGGGACGCTGAAGATGAGCTTCGAGACCTTGCTGCTGTTGCCGCCGGTCCTCTTCGTGGTCGTGCTGGGGCTGGTGGTCCTCGAGTACGTGAGCTTCGGGGCGCTCAGCCTCAAGCAGCCGCCGGGAAAGGCGCAGCCGCCGGGCAAGCTGAAGCCCTACGCCTGCGGCGAGGACGTCGCCGACCACAAGGCGCAGCCCGACTACTCCCAGTTTTTCCCCTTCGCCTTCTTCTTCACCATCATGCACGTCGTCGCGCTCGTCGTGGCGACGATCCCCAGCGGAGTGCCGCTGGCCAGCGCCGTAGCCGTGGCCTTCCTCGTCAGCGCTGCCGTGGGCCTGTTCATCCTGTTCCGGAGGTAGCCGATGTCCCTGACTTCGCGCATCGTCAGCTGGGCGCGACGGAAGTCGCCGTGGATCATCCACTTCAACTCCGGCGCCTGTAACGCCTGCGACATCGAGATCGTCGCCGCCCTCACCCCGCGCTTCGACGTGGAGCGCTTCGGCGTGCAGCTCAAGGGCACCCCGCGCCACGCCGACGTGCTGGTGTGCTCCGGCCCGGTGACCAAGCAGATCAAGGACCGCATCGTTCGCATCTACGAGCAGATGGCCGAGCCCAAGTTCGTGGTGGCGGTCGGCTCCTGCGCCTGCTCCGGCGGCGTCTTCAAGGGCTGCTACAAAGTCGAGGGCGGCATCGACGCGGTGGTCCCCGTCTCCGCCTACATCCCCGGCTGCCCGGCGCGCCCCGAGGCCATCATCGACGGCGTGGTCAAGCTGCTCTCGACCCTCGAGGAGAAGAAGGCGCCCGCCCGCCCGCCCGAGCTCGACGACGACGACCTCGTCGAGGTCGAGGAGCCGATGAAGGAGGCCGCCCATGGGTGATCTCAACCAGCTCAAGGCCACCCTGGAGGGGAAGTTCCCCTACCTGGCCGAGAAGATCGTCATCCAGCGCGCGCTGCGGATGTGGGTCGAGGTCACGCCCGCGCAGTTCCGCGAGGTGGTGGAGCACCTCAAGAAGCAGCTGGGCTTCGCGGTGTGCTGCACCATCACCGGCACCGACGACAACGAGACCCTGGGGGCCACCTACCACCTGGCTCACGACGACGGCACTGTGCTCAACCTGCGCCAGCGTGCGCCGCGCGCCAGCCCGGTGATCCAGTCGGTCTGCGACCTCTATCCCTCCTGCGCCAACTACGAGCGCGAGCTCGTCGATCTGCTCGGGTTCAAGGTCGAGAACCTCCCCCCGGGGAATCGCTACCCCATGCCGGACAGCTTCCCCAGGGACCAGCACCCTCTGCGCAAAGACTGGCAGCCCGTTAAGTAGGCCGACAAGGAGGCGAACCATGGCCAGCGTCACTATCCCCATCGGCCCGCAGCACCCCGCGCTGAAGGAGCCGGCGAGCTTCTCCATCACCCTGGAGGGCGAGCGCATCCTGATGTCGGATGTGCGCCTGGGCTACAACCATCGCGGCATCGAGAAGGCCTGCGAGCAGCGCACCTATATCCAGGACCTGTACCTGCTGGAGCGCATCTGCGGCATCTGCTCGCACTCGCACACCACGGCCTTCATCACCGCCGCCGAAGAGGTGGCAGGGGTGAAGGTGCCGCCGCGCGGGATCTACATCCGCACCCTCATCGCCGAGCTGGAGCGGGTGCACAGCCACCTCTTGTGGCTGGGCGTGGCGGGGCACGAGATCGGCTTCGACACCCTGCTGATGTACTCCTGGCGCGACCGCGAGCTGGTCATGGACCTGCTGGCGATGCTCACCGGCAACCGCGTCAACTACGCCATCAACTGCATGGGCGGCGTGCGTCGTGACTTCACGCCCGAGCAGCTGCAGGAGGTCCTCAAGGCCAACGACCTGCTCGAGGAGCGGACCAAGTACTACATCGAGCTCGCGCTCTCCGAGCCCACGCTGGCCAAGCGGCTCTCCAAGGTGGGCTACCTCTCCCACGAGGACGCGCTGCGCCTGGGGACGGTGGGTCCCACCGCGCGGGCCTCCAAGGTCGACCGCGACATGCGCCGCGACGACCCGTGCCTGGCTTACCCGGAGCTGAAGTTCAAGGTGGCGGTGGATGATCACTGCGACGTCTTCGGCCGCACCGTGGTCCGCCTGACCGAGCTGATGGAGTGCTACTCCATGATCCGCCAGCTGGTGCAGAAGATGCCCGCCGGCGAGGTCAAGACCAAGGCTCCGCGCAAGGTGCCGCCCGGAGAGGCGGTCTGCCGCTACGAGGCGCCGCGCGGCGAGGACGTCCACTACGTCAAGGGCAACGGCACCGACAAGCCGGAGCGGGTCAAGGTGCGCGCCCCGACCATGGCCAACCTGGCCTCGGTGGCGAAGATGCTGGAGAACAACAACCTCGCCGACGTGCCCATCGTCATCGCCGCCATCGACCCCTGCTTCAGCTGCACCGATCGGGCGATCGAGGTGCGGGACCGCTCCAAGGGCCGCACCGAGACGCTCTTGTGGCAGGACGTGCGCACCCTCTCCATCGACTGGTGGCGGCGCGAGGCAGGGGTGGACTTCACGCACCTGAACCGGAAGCTCAACAAGAAGCTCGCGGCGCGCTGACGCGCCGCCTACTCACCCCGGCCCTTCGCCCCGCCCCTGGCGGGAGAGGGCGCCAGGGAGGCAAAGATGGTCGAGCCCCTCCTGTGGTCCCTGTTCTACATCCTGGTCTTCCCGGGATTCCTCTTCCTGGCGGCAGGCGGGCTGGTGGTCGAGTACGTCGACCGCAAGCTCTACGCGCGCTTCCAGAACCGCATGGGCCCGCCCTTCCTGCAGCCGCTGGCGGACTTCATCAAGCTGGTGGCCAAGGAGGACCTCATCCCGGAGAGCGCGGACAAGTTGATGTTCAAGGCGGTCCCCCTGGTCGCGCTCGCCGCGGCCACGGCGTCGTTCTTCTACGTGCCGCTGTGGGGGGCCAAGGCCCTGTTCTCCTTCGAGGGTGACGCGGTCATCGTCCTCTACCTGCTCACCATCCCCACCCTGTGCTTCTTCCTCGGCGGCTGGTTCTCGACCTCGCTGTTCGCGACCTTCGGCGCGGTGCGCACCCTGACCCAGCTCTTCGCCTACGAGGTGCCGCTGTTCATGGCCATCCTCTCGCCGGCGGTGCTGGCGGGCAGCTGGTCGCTCTCGGGGATAGCCGCCTACTACCAGCTCCACCCGCTACACGCGCTCCTGAACCTGCCCGGGTTCGCGGTGGCCATCGTGGCGCTCTTGGGCAAGCTGGAGAAGGTGCCCTTCGACATCCCCGAGGCCGAGACCGAGATCGTCGGCGGCACCTTCACCGAGTACTCCGGTCGCCTGCTCGCCTTCTTCCGGCTGACCATCGACGTGGAGGCGGTGGTGACCGCCTCGCTGGTGGCGGCGGTGTTCCTGCCCTGGGGCATGGACCTGCACCCGGCGGCGGTCCTCGGGCTGTACCTGGTCAAGGTGGGCGTGGTGGTCTTCCTGCTCGCGCTGGCGCGGTCGATCTTCGCCCGCCTCCGCATCGAGCAGATGGTCGAGTTCTGCTGGAAGTGGCTGGCTCCGGCCGCCCTGGCGCAGATCCTCATCAGCGTGGTCGCTAGCGGGGTGCTGCGATGAAGATTCCTGGAGTGATGGCTGGCGAGGTGCTGCGCCACGTGGCCAAGGCCCCGGCGACGGTGAACTACCCGTTCGTCAAGGTGCAGATGCCGCCCGATTTCCGCGGGAAGATGGTCTTCCTGGCGGAGAAGTGCATCGGCTGCAAGCTGTGCGCGAAGGACTGCCCCTCCAACGCCCTGGCCATCAACAAGGTGGGCGACAAGCGCTTCGAGGCCGTCTTCGACCTCGACAAGTGCATCTACTGTGGGCAGTGCATCGACTCCTGCAACAAGGACGCGATCGTCTCCAGCGAGGACTTCGAGCTCGCCGCGCTCTCTCGCGACAGCCTCAAATTCACCTTCCATGCCCCGCCCGCCCCGCCGCCCTCCGCCGCGCCGCCAGCCGCAGCCGCGCCGCAAGCCGCAGTCCCCGCAGCGCAAGGCGCAACCCCAGCGGCGCAAGGTGCAGCCCCGGCAGCCGGAGCGGTCGCGCCGGCCACCCCGGGCAGCGGCTCCAAGCCTTCCTGAGGCGCTTCAAGGCGTCGAGCGCCTGGCGGTGCTCGGCGTGGGGAGCGAGCTGCGCGGCGACGACTTCGCGGGCGTGCTGGTGGCGCGTGCGGTCGAGGCCTGGCGCAAGAAGGCGAAGGTCGAGCACCTGGCCGGCTTCGAGGGCTTTTCGGCGCCCGAGAACCTGACCGGGGCGATCGCCCGCTTCCGACCCAGCCATGTGCTGATGGTCGACGCCGCGCATCTGGGTCTGGAGCCCGGGACGGTGCGGGTCCTGGACCCCGAGCAGATCACCGGGGTCTCGTTCTCGACGCACATGCTTCCCGCGCCGATCTTCCTGGGCTACCTGTCCCAGACCACCGGCTGCCGGACGCTGGTGGTGGGGATCCAGCCGACGCAGACCGACGTGTTGGGTCCGCTGTCGGCGCCGGTGAAGCGAGCGGTGAAGGCGGTGGCGCAAACGGTGTGTGCGGCGTTCGCTGTCCGAGCCACTCCTTGACGGTCGTGCAGGTGGGGCGGGATTCAGGGCTCGATCACTCCCTGACGGTCGTGGCTCGGAACACGCGACGCCGATTGCTGGGCGGTCGGGGCGGGATTCAGGGCGCGATCACTCCCTGACGGGCGCGGCTCTGCGTCCGGTGCGCGAGGCCACCTGCCGCAGGTGTACAATCTGCCCCATGCGTTCGACCTACCTAGCCCTCGTGGCCGCAGCCCTCCTCCCCGCCTGCCAGTGTGGTGAGACCCCACCCGCAGACACGAAGAAGGATGCCGGCAAGGTCATCCCTCCGGACGCCGGTGACGAGATCGTCCTTGGCAGGGACACCGGTGCGTGCGCCGACCAGGACGAGGACGGCTATGGCCCGGGTTGCCCCCTGGGCACCGACTGCGACGACCAGGACCGCGAGGTCCACGGCGGTGCGACCGAGGCTTGCGGCAACGGAAAGGACGACGACTGCGACGGCGAGACCGACGAGGCCGACTGTGGCTGTGCCTGGGGCTCGACCCGGGAATGCTTCTCTGGCGGCGCCTCGAAGGCCGGAGTCGGCATCTGCCGCCGGGGCCTGCAGCGCTGCGACGACAACCGCTGGGGCTCGTGCGTGGGCCAGGTCCTGCCGGGAACCGAGGAGTGCGACGGGCTGGACAACGACTGCAACGGCAGCACCGACGAGGGCAAGCGCAACGCTTGTGGCACTTGTGGAGACGTGCCCCAGGAGATCTGCGGCGACGGCATCGACAACGACTGCAACGACCAGATGGACGACGGCTGTGGCACCTGCGATCCCGGATGCCAGTGCACCGCTGGCGCGGCCTGCGTCTGTCACCCGCCGATCAACCAGCCCTGCTTCTCGGGGTCGCCGCAGAGCGCCGGCGTGGGCGAGTGCAGGTCCGGCCTGCATGACTGCGTCCAGCAGGGGGCGCAGTACGTCTGGAACCTCTGCCGCGGCGAGGTGCTGCCTTTGGCGGAGGCGTGCGCAGACCACCTCGACAACGACTGCGACGGCTCGGCGGACGAGGACTGCGCCTGCAGCGGCGCCTCGCAGGA
>JACRCT010000028.1 GCA_016218885.1 Deltaproteobacteria bacterium
AGATGTCCATGGCGATCCTCCGGATGGCAGGGGAGCAACATCCGGTCCAATCGCGCCGAGGAGGGACTGGGCTCCGGCGTGTAGGGTTCGGCCTTCAAGAGTCGCCCACCAGGTGCATGCCCTGGCCTACAGACTTCCTTGCAGGAGGGCTGCGGGCGTTCGGCCAGCTAGCCGTTCGATCTGGCCGGCGACGCGCCTGCCTCCTTCCGGGGACGGGTACCGCCGGGAGGCCGAGCGGACCCGCTATTGCGGTTGCGCGAGGCCCGGGTCGGCCTGTGCCTTGTCGAGCGACTTGCTTGGCAGGCTCTCGGAGTCGGGGCCAGGCGGGATCTCGGGTTCAGCGGCGGGGGTCTCCTGCGGCCTGGCCTGGGCGGTCGCCTTGGGGAGCGCGAGCAGCAGGTTGGCGTCTCCAGGGCGGCGGTAGCCGGTCACGAAGGGAAGCGGCTTCACCGGCCCGGTGGCGAAGGCCTTGACCAGCTCCTCCTGCAGGTGGCGCTGGAAAGGGGGCAGGGGGCGCAGGTAGCGGCCGTAGAGGGTGTAGCGCCACTCGTCCTTCAAGGCGTTGAAGGGAACCCCTGAATCGTCCTGGAGGATGGACAGGCTGTTCTCGAGGACGAACTCGCGCATCCTGGAGAAGCGCTTGCTGTTGTGCAGGATGAACGAGGCCGCCTTGAAGAAGCTGTTGGCCGGGCCGTGGCGCTTCAGGAACGCGAGGAACCCCGGGGACTTGGCGAGGACGGTGCTCTCCACGTTCTGCCGCAGGTAGAAGATCTCCTGCTCCTTCTCCTGACCGGCGCGCTTGAAGCGCAGCCGCGCTCCCGGGACCCCCGCGCCCGGCTTTGCGCCGGCCGCGAGCTCCTGGTAGGCGCCGGTGCGGTCGATCTCGATGAGCTTCACGTCGAGCAGCGTGGCGTTGGAGCGCGCGAGGAACAGGTACAGCAGCGGCAGCACACCCTTCAGCTCGGTGCGGGAGAGGTCGGCCGCCATGTCATTGGTCTTGAAGAAGCTGGCGCGCACGGTGGAGGCGATGGAGCGGCGCAGGTTGTCCATGGCGCGATCGAGTGCCGCCCGCTTCAAGCCGCTCAGCGCAGGCACCTGGCCGATCAGCTCCAGGCCGCACAGCACGTAGACCGGCGCATCGGGGTAGAGCACGGCCACGCTGATGAGGTCCGGGCCTCCGAACACGTAGTAGAGGTTCCGGGTCAGGTCGAAGCGCGGCTCGAGCTCGGAATCGCGCCACTCGGCCATCGCGCGCAGGCGCTTCTGCTCGAGCTTGGCCCAGTCGGCGTCGAGCGCCTTGGCGTGCTCCTGCCAGTCCTTGCCCTGCTGAAGCGTGGCGAGGGGTGAGCCCTCGGCGACGGGCAAGCCCGCCAGGAAGCGTGCCTGATCGTCGAAGGACTCGGAAGCCTTCCCGGTCGCTGCCGCCACGGGGGCCTGCTCTGCCCGGCCCGAAGCCGAGTGGGCCAGCACCATCAAGCCAAGAAGGCAGGGAAGCGCTCGCGCGAGGGGCTTCATCACGGCTCTCCGTTCGGTTTCGGAAGGTCGGCAGTCTAGCCGCAAATCGGTCCCCTGGCCCCAGGGGTCGGGCTCCGCCGCGATTCCTGCATTTCCCGGTGCACGATGGTCGGGCGAGGCCCGTGGGTAGCGCGCTATCTTGCCTGCCAGGTGTTGGAGAGGCCGTCTATGCGAGAGGGGTGACCAGCCATGCGAGCGATCCGTATCGCGGCTTTCGGAGAGCCTGAGGTAATGCGCATCGAGGAGGTGCCTGACCCCCGGCCTGGCCCGGGCCAGGTGGTCGTTCGAGTCCGGGCGGCGGGGGTGAATCCGGTGGAGACCTATGTGCGCTCGGGCAGCTACGCCTCCCTGCCCGAGCTGCCCTACACGCCGGGATCCGACTCCGGGGGCGAGGTGGAGGCGGTCGGGGCAGGGGTGTCGCTGAAGGCAGGCGAGCGCGTCTTCACCTCGGGCTCCATCACCGGCACCTACGCCGAGAAGGCGCTCTGCGAGGCGTGGCAGGTCCATCCGCTCCCCGCGTCTCTCGGCTTCGAGCAGGGTGCGGCACTGGGAGTCCCCTACGCCACGGCCTGGCGGGCGTTGTTTCAGCGGGCCCGGGCGATGGCCGGCGAGCGGGTGCTGATCCACGGAGCGAGCGGAGGAGTAGGGATCGCGACGACTCAGATGGCGCGGGCGGCGGGAATGCTGGTGGTGGGAACCGCCGGCAGCGAGGAGGGACGGGGGCTGGTGGCGGCGCGGGGGGCACACCACGTCGTCGACCACTCCCATCCCGGGCACCTCGAGCAGGCGATGAAGGAGGCGGGTGGCCCGTTCGACGTGATCGTGGAGATGCTCGCCAACGTGAACCTCGGGAAGGACCTCCCCGCGCTCGCCCGTGGCGGACGGGTGGTGGTGGTGGGCAGCCGCGGCACCGTCGAGATCAACCCGCGGGATCTCATGAGCCGCGAGGCGGCAGTGATGGGGATGGTCCTGCCCAATGCCTGCCCCGCGGAGCGCGAGAGCCTGTGGGCGGGCATCGGGGCGGGACTGGAGAGCGGGACGCTACGCCCCGAGGTCGGGCGCACGCTGCCCCTGGCCGAGGCCCCTCGGGCCCACCTGGAGATCCTGTCCTCCAAGGCGGTGGGGAAGCTGGTCCTGCTCACGTGAGGGCAGTTTTCGGAATTCGGAACCTGGCCCCCTCAGCAACTTTGGCGAGATCGGTCTTCGGTGCCAAGATGGGCGGCTCGTAGAGAGACGACACAACCCCATGAGCCGACACCCGAAGCTGGCCGACCGGAGGTAGCACCCCATGAAGCGATTCGTCGTCGCCCTCCTCTCGGCGGCGGCGCTGGCCGCGGGGACCGGCTGCCCGTCGCCACAGTGCGCGACCGACCCCGATTGCCCGGACGGGATGCGCTGCCTCGGTGGTACCTGTGTCAGCGGGAGCTGCTCGCCGGCCTGCGTGGGCAACACCCCTGTGTGCGACACCGCGACCAAGAAGTGCAAGGCCTGCACGGCCACTCAGGGATGCACGGACGGGAAGGTCTGCGACACCACCGTCCCCAACGGCGCCTGCGTGCAGTGCCTGGCCAGCGACAGCTGCGGCGCGGCTGCTCCGGTGTGCGACCCGGTGTCCAAGACCTGCGTCGTCTGTACCGAGGACGAGGGCTGCGCCAGCGGCGAGACCTGTGACCTCAGCACTCCGGGTGGTCTGTGCCGGGAGGGCGGCTGCACCGCCGGCTCATGCTCAGGCCCGGCTCCGGTGTGCGACTCGCGGACGGGCTCCTGCGTCGTCTGCACGGAGGAGCAGGGCTGCACCGGCCAATCGATCTGCGACACCTCGGTCACCGGCGGCGCTTGTGCCGGCTGCTCCTCCGCCGCGGATTGCACCTCGGGCACCCCTGTCTGCGATCGTTCGCAGCAACGCTGCGTGGTCTGCACGGCCACCCTGGGATGCACCGGTCGGGCGACCTGTGACACCTCGGTGCCCGGCGGCCACTGCGTCTCCACGGGCTGCGACACCGATTCCGAGTGCAGCGCCCCCACCCCCGCCTGCGACACCGCGCAGCACAAGTGCGTGACCTGCACCGCGAGCAGTGGCTGCGCCGCGCCCAACGCGATCTGCGACACCTCGGTCACCGGTGGCCAGTGCGTGGGCTGCCTCACCCGCTCCCACTGCTCCGGGAGCACGCCGATCTGCGAAACCGAGTCCAAGACCTGCGTGGCGTGCACCCTTACCGAGGGTTGCGCCTCCGGGCAGGTCTGCGACACCTCGACCCACTCGCGGCAGTGCCGCGGCTGCGCCTCGGACAGCGAGTGCTCGGGCGCGACCCCGGTCTGCGATATCCAGCTGCAGCAGTGCGTGGTCTGCACCACCGGCAAGGGCTGTGCGGCGGGGAGCGCCTGCGACACCAGCGTGGCGGGTGGCATCTGCCGGGGCTGTGTGTCGGACTCCAGCTGCGGATCGGGCACGCCGGTCTGCGACACCTCTCAGCACCGCTGCGTGGTCTGCACGGCTGCGCGAGGCTGCTCGGGCGCGACACCCATCTGCGACACGAGCGTGGTCAACGGGCGCTGCATCGGGTGCTCGACCAACCTCGACTGCGCCAGCCCCAAGCCGGTGTGCGACCCCGTGGTTCAGCAGTGCGCGGTCTGCACGGTGGGCGCGGGCTGCGCGGGGAGCCTGCTGTGCGACGTGGGGGTCGCCGGCGGGCGGTGCGTGCAGTGCCTGTCGGTCAACGACTGCCGCTCCGGGGCGCCGATCTGCGATCCCGGCTCAAGGACATGCGTGGCCTGCACCGCGACCGCGGGCTGCTCGGGGCTCACTCCCTTCTGCGACACCGGCGTCGCCGGCGGCCAGTGCGTCGGCTGCCGCACCAGCACCGACTGCGGCGGCACGAAGCCCCTCTGCGACACCGCGAGCCAGCAGTGCGTGGTCTGCACGGCGTCGCAGGGCTGCTCGGGGGCGACGCCCATCTGCGATACCGGTGTGAGCGGAGGCCGCTGCGTCGGCTGCCGCAGCGCCGCGGACTGTGGCGGCTCCAAGCCCGTGTGCGACCTGGGGAGCAACCAGTGCGCGGTGTGCGTGGTGGGGCAGGGCTGCTCGGGGGCCACGCCGCTGTGCGACGTCACCGTCCCGGGCGGCCAGTGCGTGGGCTGCCGCACCTCGGTCGACTGCGAAGGCACCAAGCCGCTGTGCGACCCGGCGACCGACCAGTGCGTGAAGTGCAACGCGACCTCGGGCTGCTCTGGCCCGACCCCCAAGTGCAACACCAACGTCCCGGGAGGCCAGTGCGTCGCCTGCCTGGCCGACAGCGACTGCCCGCCCGAGACGCCGGATTGCAACGCCAGCTTCCAGTGTGCCGCGACCTCGGCGGCCTGCGCCCCGCCGGTGGTCATCAGCCAGGTGTTCGGGGGTGGAGGGGAGAGCGGCGCGCCCTACCGCAACGACTTCATCGAGCTGCACAATCGCAGCACCCAGACCGTGTCCCTCACGGGCTGGTACGTGCGCTATGCCTCGGCCACCGGGACCGGCAGCTGGTCGAGCGGCACCGCGCTCACGGGCTCCATCCCCCCGGGCGCCTATGACCTCATCCAGGAAGGCTCGAGCGGCGGCACCGCCGGCGTGGCGCTGCCCGCCGCGCAGGCGACCGGTGCCATCAACCTGTCCTCGACCCAGGGAAAGATCGCGCTCATCCGGAGCAACGTCGTGCCCAGCGGCAGCTGCCCGCCGCTCGCCGACATCGTCGACCTCATTGGCTACGGCGCCGCCAACTGCTCCGAGGGCGCCGCAGCCCCCGCGCTGACCACCTCCGCTGCGGCGCTGCGCACGGGTCGGGGCTGCACCGACACCGAAAGCAACTCCTCGGACTTCGTCGCCGGGCCCCCCAACCCGCGCAACACCAGCTCCGCTGTCCAGGGCTGCGGCTGCAACTGAGGGGTCGGGCAGGCGGCCTTCCCAGGATCCCCCGCCAAGGGCGTATGGCTCTCCTTGGCCGCGAGCGGACGCGGCGCCAGCTTTCCCAGCACAGGGGCGGGCGGTCGCTTGTGCGAAAGCGGTGCTCTCTACATTAGGTTTGGGGACCGGGGACAGAGTGATGGGGGAAGCTGGAGGTAGGACGTGACGGAGGAGAGCGAGGTCATCGAGTCCCCACCCGCGCAGGTCGAGCTGGGGCGGGTGTCATTTCCGGCGATCGCGCGCGGGCTGGTCTTCGCGGTGCTGGCGATAGGGGTCGTCGTCGGGATCCACGCCTATATCGGGGCGAGGCTGATCGCCGGATTGCAGCTGACTGGCACCGCGGCCGAGCTGGGGTGGGGCCTGGTGTGGGGCCTGTTCCTGACCGTGTTCGCGGCGCTCTTCGCCCGTCGGCTCCCGCGGGAGACAGCGCAATACCTGCGATGGGTGGCGTACGGGTGGATGGGCCTGTTCGCGCTGCTGCTGGTCTCGGTGGCGGCGGTCGATCTTTCGAGCGCGGTCTCGGCGATGGCGTGGGGCCGACCGTTGGCGGGCAGGTGGGGAGGCCTCGAGGTCGCGGCGGTCGGGGCGATGGCGCTCCCCGCCTTCGCGTGGGGCATCGTGCGAGCCCTCGGGCCGGCGCGGATCGAACGGCTGCGCGTGCCCATCGCCGGCCTGCCGTCGGAGCTCGAGGGCTACCGCATCGTCCAGATCAGCGATCTGCATATCGGCGAGACGCTGGGCAGCGGCTGGGCGCGGCGGGTGGCTGAATCGGTGAACTCGCTCGACCCGGACGCGGTGGCGGTCACCGGGGACGTCGCGGATGGAAGCCCGAGGCGGGTAGGGCAG
>JACRCT010000029.1 GCA_016218885.1 Deltaproteobacteria bacterium
CCGTCCGAAGATCTCGTCCATCATCATGGTGGTCCCACCTCGTGCTCAGGTGCGACGCAAGATGCCTGGTTCGGACCGCCCGCACAATGGGGTCAGAAATCCCGCAGCAATACCCACTGCTTACGACCTTGGAAGGGTTGCCGATCAAGCCCATGTCGGGCGGGGTCTTCGTGTACGACCGCGTGACCAGCAGGCCAGAGGATGGTCGTCGCCGACCGAAGGACCTCCGCTCGGCGGTTGCTCATGGAGTCCTCCCGATCGCTGGGCAGGTAGTGAGTGTGCGTCTTGGGGCCTTGCTGTCGCCGTGCCAGACAGGTCTTCGCGTCCCTCTGCTGCTGGGCTGCAGGATAGCGGGACTCGTCTGCGCGAACTGTGGGGTGTGTAGTCACCAGGCAGTGGGGGCTCGGATCACCACCGCGCGGGTCCAGACAGCGGCGCTGCTCGTCTCTCTCATGACCCTTCAGGGCCACCCCCGCGACCATGGCGCCTGCAGCACACTCCAGCGCGGTCTCGCTCGCAACCCAATCCGTCCTTGGCCGCCGTCGACCGGATGCGTTCGGTCACGACTCGCGACGGACTCGCTCAGTCAGATCCCGGCTCGCTCAGCCCCGCGCTCGTACCACCGCCCGCCGCCCGAGCCCGGCCCCAGCGCCGAAAGCCAACGCAACCTCGCACCAGCGCCACCTGCATCGCCGCGTGCATGGATCGCGGCGCATGGGTCACCCCGAACACCGGCAGCTGGCCCGCGGGCAGTAGTGTCGCCAGAACCTCTCGGCGGGGCATTGCTCGGGCAAGTTGAAGCTCCCGGGCAGGATTCCACCCGAGGCGACCGGTTCGTCCTCGCTGCGCCCGCCCACAGCGCACGGCGCGGTGGCCCGCCACCTCCACCTCGAACTGACGCATCTCGCGCTCGCTCGAAGAGGAACGCTGTAGTAGCAGCTCAAGCTGAAGACTCCGCCCAGACGTCCTTCCACGCCAGCCGGTAGCGGGCCAGGTACTTGCGCAGCCGGTCGGCGTCGTTGGTGGAGGACTTCCTCGTCCGGGAGACCGCGAAGAGCGCGCGCCCTGCCTCGGAGAGGGAGCGGGCGCCGCGGCAGACCCGCAGAACCTCCTCGAGCTGGACCCGGTCGAACGGGTCCACCTCGGCGGCGCGGGCGCCCAGGGTCTCTTCCACCAGTCCGCCGGCATCGCCCTCCTCACGCCAGGCTTCGCGCAGCCGCGCCACCTCCTCGTCGACCAGCTCGCGCGTGACCCGCCCGCCGGAGGCCAGCGTGGCCATGCGCCGCAGCGCGGCGTTGAAGTCGCGGAAGTTGCGGGGCCAGCGGGTGTCGCGCGCAGTGGCGAAGGCCAGGAACCGCTCGCGGGCCTCGCGGTTGAAGGCCACCGCCTCCCCGGTGGCCTGGGCATGGCGATCGAGCTCGTACTCGAGGTTGGGCGCCACGTCCTCCGGCCGCTCCCGCAGGCCGGGAAGCTTGAAGCTCCACAGGTCGATGCGGGCCAACAGGTCTTCGCGGAAGCGCCCCAGCTCCACGTCGCGCCTCAGGTCGCGGTTGGTCCCGGCGATGAGCTGGAAGTCGCTGCGCACCTCCTTGTCGGAGCCGAGCGGGAAGAAGGCCTTCTCCTCGATGGCCCGCAGCAGCATGGCCTGCTCGTCCCGCCCCAGCTCACCGATCTCGTCGAGGACGAGGATGCCTTGGTCCGCCTTGCGCAGCAGCCCGGGCCGGTCGGCCAGGGCGCCGGTGAAGGCGCCTTTGTGGTGGCCGAAGAGGGCGCTCATGGCCCCGTCCCCGCGCAGCGTGGCGCAATTGACCTCCACGAATTCGCCGGTGACCTGGTGGCGGCTCCTCTTCAGCTCGTGGATCCGCCGGGCCAACTGCGACTTGCCGGCCCCGGTCGGGCCCGTGAGCAGGAGGGGGTCGCGCGAGCGGATGGCTACGTGCTCGATGCGCTCGATGAGCCGGTTGAAGGCCGGGTTCCGGGTGTCGATCCCCGACTTGAGGAAGGAGAGGCCCTCCTTCTGCTCCCGGCGGAAGCGCGCCGCGAGCCGGTCGTACTTGGAGAGGTCGAGGTCGATAATGGTGAAGGTTCCGGCGGTGGTCCCCTCGGCGGGCCGCGGCGGCGAGGTCTGCAGCAGCCGCCCCGGCAAGTGGTGCGCCTCAGCCAGGAGGAAGAGCGAGATCTGGGCGATGTGCGTGCCGGTGGTGATGTGGACCAGGTAGTCCTCCCGCTCCAGGTCCCACGGGTAGGCACGGGCGAAGTCGAGGAGCGCCCCGTAGACCTCCTCGAGGTCCCAGGCGTCCTCGAAGTCGATCTCGCGGAGCACCACCTCGGTCTCCGGCGAGACCCGCTGGATGTCCTCGGTCACGGTGCGCGCCAGCGCGGCGAAGCGGCGCTGAGAGAGCAGGACCAGCCGGTCCACCAGCAGGTCCTCGTGCTGGCAGAGCGCCACCGAGGGGCGCCACCGGTCCCACCGGTTCGCTCCCTTGCCCTGGTCGAGGGTCGGCCCGAGCAGCCCCACGACGACGGTCCTCTTCCTGTGGTTCATCTACAGGCATCTAGCATGCTTATCCGGAGGGCTAAAGCTCCGGCACCCGTCACGAGGGCCAGCTCCCTCGGTACTCCTCATAGAATGCGGCGCCGCCCGGGCACGCCGCCTGCTTTGCTGGCGCGCCAACGGAGGTCACATGACTACCAAGCCGCAGCGCATCCACGAGATCGAGAACGGTGAGGGCGGAGTGCCGGTCCGCGCCTGGACCGACGGCGTGCCCTTCGAGGAAGAGGCGCGCGCCCAGGTGCACCGCGTGGCCAAGCTGCCGTTCATCTACCGGTGGGTCGCGGTCATGCCCGACGTCCACGCCGGCATGGGCGCCACGGTCGGCAGCGTCATCCCCACCAGCGGCGCGGTGATGCCGGCGGCGGTCGGCGTGGATATCGGCTGCGGCATGATGGCAGTCCAAACCACGCTTCTGGCCTCCGACCTGGGGGAGGCTCTCTTGCCGTTGCGCGAGGCCATCGAGCGCGCCGTTCCGCACGGTCGCACCCACGACGGCCGCAAGGGTGACAAGGGCTCCTGGGGAAACCCGCCCGCCCATGTGCGCGCGGCCTGGGAGACGCTCGAGCCCGGGTATCGCCAGATCGTCGCCAAGTACCCGCGCATCGACCGCGGCCCCACCGTGGAGCATCTGGGCACGCTCGGCACCGGAAACCACTTCATCGAGGTCTGTCTCGACGAGTCCGGCCACGTCTGGCTCATGCTCCACTCCGGGTCGCGCGGCGTCGGCAACCGCATCGGCTCCGACTTCATCGAGCTGGCCAAGGCCGAGGCGCACCGCTGGTTCATCGAGCTGACGGACCCCAACCTGGCCTACTTCCCGGAGGGGACCGAGCCGTTCGACGACTACCTGCACGCCGCGACCTGGGCCCAGGCCTACGCGGCGGCCAATCGGGAGCTGATGATGGAGGCCATCGTGGAGGCGCTCTCGGCGTCGGGCCGCCTGCCGGCTTTCTCGCTGCAGGGCGAGCGGGTCAACTGCCACCACAACTACGTGGCGCGCGAGCACCACTTCGGACAGAACGTGCTGGTGACCCGCAAGGGCGCCGTCCGGGCGCGGGTAGGCGACCTCGGCATCATCCCCGGATCGATGGGGGCGCGCTCGTATCTCGTGCGCGGCCTCGGCAACGAGGAGTCGTTCACCAGCTGCAGCCACGGAGCCGGCCGGGCCATGTCCCGCACCGCAGCCAAGAAGCGCTTCACGCTCGAGGACCACGCCCGCGCCACTTTGGGGATCGAGTGCCGCAAGGACGCCGAGGTAATCGACGAGACGCCTGCGGCCTACAAGCCCATCGACGCGGTGATGCATGCGCAGCGGGACCTCGTCGAGGTCCTCCACACATTGCGGCAGGTCATCTGCGTGAAGGGGTGAGCCATGGCCACGCTGGAGATCGACGGTAGCCGAGGCGAG
>JACRCT010000156.1 GCA_016218885.1 Deltaproteobacteria bacterium
GGACCGGCTCAAGACTCCTCCCACCACGACCCCGGGCGCTGAGGCGCCGCCCTCCGCTCCGTGGTCGCCCTCGCGACCGGTTGACCCTCGCTCGGAGCTTTCGCTCCCCGCCGGGGCGCTCCTGGGCGCCTCGTCAGGCCCCCGCGCGCTGCTGCGATGGACGCTGGGGGCCTCTCGCAGTAGCCACGTCCTCATGCTCGCAGGCGTTGCGGCGCTGGTGGGCGTGACCGCTGCCCTGATTGCCCTGCGAATGACCGAGCCAGCTTCCGATGCGGCAACCGCCTTGGCCATGCTACGCGAAGGCGTGGGCCCTTCGCCTGCTGGTGAGTTGGAGCTGAACGTCGCCCCCCCCCTGCCCGAACCCAAGACCGAGCTGGCGCTCCCGCCCAAGGTCGACTCGCCTGAGCCTGCACAGCCCACCCCTAAGGCCCTGACCGAGCTCTATCGGGTCAAGGCCGAAGAGGTCCGGGGGACGAGCCCGGCCCGGCCTGGGCCCCCATCGGCGGCTCGGGCACAGGCGACACCTCGACCGAAGCCGGCCACGGAGGCCACCGGGCCTCTCGCAAGCCGGAAGACGACCTCGCCGCAGCCCCCAGGTTTCCGGGCCGTCGTCACGCTCCCCTCGGGAGTGGTCAGCGTCGCCCTCGATCCAGACAGCGGAAGCGTCAAGCTTACCGAGGCTTGGGGCATGTCGGTGTTCCTGGACTATGCAGCGACCTCCCAAGGCCTGAGGTCGAGCTTGCGGTGCGACCCGTGGGCCATCGTGGCGATCAATGGCGAGTCGGTGGGGAAGACGCCGGTGCAGCTGCCGAGCCTGCACGGCAAGCCGCTCGATCTCGAGCTGCGTCGTCCCGGGCAGCCTCCGCTCCAGCTCCTCCTGAGCGCGCGGCGTTGAGGCCTCGAGAGCCTCAGCGGGGCTGGGAGCGCCCCAGCAGCCGGTGGATGCTGACATCCAGGTTGCTGCGCAGCGCTCCGACCAGGCTCTCGAACTCCCTGTCGGTCATGCGCAGACGCTCGCGAAGCAGCTGGCGGGTCTTGTCGAAGACCTCCTCGCGGCAGCGGGCGATCCACCGCGCGGCCGTGGAGCGGTGGACCCGAAAGACCTCGCCAATCTGATCGATGCTCAGGCGATCCAGGAAGCTCAGCCGCAAGACGGTCCGGTCCTGGTCAGAGAGAGCGGCGAGCGCGTCCTGGAATGCCTTGCGGAACTCGGGCTCGTGGCGCGCGCGGATGCACTCCATCTCCGGGTCGACCTGGGGCGACGGAAGATCGGCGAGCAGCTCGTCTTCCCCGGCTTGGCGAGGCTCGGCGGCCCGCTCGAGGTCGATGGCGATGCGAACCGACGCCGCGGCGAGCCAGGCGTCCAGCGAGCCTCGCCCCGCGTATTGGGCGATCTTGGGCACGCCCCCGCGCACGGCAACGAGCAGCTTCTGGCGCAGGGACTGAACGACGTCGTCGATGCTGGCGGCATCGAGGTGCATCCTCGCCAACGCGGCCGGCACCTTCGACAGGTAGCGGCGATCGAGCTCCTGCAGCGCGCGGCCGTCCCCCTTCAGGCAGCCAAAGGCCAGCAGGAGATCCGCGCAGCGCAGCTCAGCCAGGGCGGCCTCGAGGTCGCTGGCTCCCTCTGCCTTGTCTGCCAGGAAGGCCACGAATTCGCGCGCGTCGACATGGATGTCAGGCCAGGCATGGTGGGCCCGCGCCACCGCCTGCGCCAACCCACCGCCGAGCTTCGCGCGGTCGCGGGGGAGGGCCACGTTCCGCTTGGCAAGGGCGCTCACGAACGCTTGTGCCAACGTCTCGGCGAGGTCGATGGCCATCAGCACCTCTCCCCGTGAGCCGAGGCGCTCTCCGGGCGGGCCCCAAGTCCAGGCCCGCGTCGATCGGGCGTAGGCAGCCGCTCGCCACTGCTCGACGACGAGCCCACAGGGGCGGAGAGCCCGCCCCTCCCGAGGAGAAAGACGACGAGGAAGGCGGCGATGGCGACGAGGGCCAGCAGCGCCCAGAGCCAAACCCTTCTCGGCGCGTGCAAGGGGGCCAGGGAGGGAGAGGTGCCGCTCAGGACCCGATAGGCCTCCTTGGCGGTGCGCGGGCGCATCTCGGGATTGGGCTCGAGGCAACGGCGAACGAAGGTACGTGCCTCGGGAGGCACGCCATCCAAGGAGGCGGCAGGGGCATACCGCCGGCCCGTGAAGAGGAGGTAGGCAATCGCACCGACCGCCCACACGTCCGAGGCCGGAGTGGCGGGCTCCCCGCGCGCTTGCTCTGGAGCCCAGAAGGCAGGAGTCCCCACCGGCCCTCCCTGGCTCAGCTCGCGCCGGGTCTCGTCGGCGGCAAGCCCGAAGTCCATCACCACCGCCCGCCCGGTGTCCTCGAGCATGATGTTGGCGGGCTTGAGGTCGCGGTGGACGATGCCCTCCTGGTGCGCCGCGGCCAGACCGGCGCATACCTGCTTGAGGATAGGGACGATCCACGCCGGGGCCACGGGGGCGCGCTCGAGGATCGCCTGGAGCGACTCGCCGGCCACCAACTCCTGCGTGATGAAATGAAGCTCATCGTCTGCGCCCAGATCGTAGATGCGGCAGGCGTTGGGGTGGCTGATGCGCCGGCCCAGCAGGATCTCCCGGCGCAGGTGCTTGAGCAGCTCGGCCTTCTCGGCGATGTCAGGGCGCAGGACCTTGAGCGCCACCTTGAGCCCCAGCAACCCATCCTGCGCTTCGTAGACGACCCCCATGGCTCCGTAGCCGAGGATGCGGCCGAGCTGGAAGCGCCCAGAAAGGGTCCGGCCGATCTCCGGAAGGGCGGTGCGCTTCTGAGCCATGAGGGTGGCGGCGATAGCGCTGTCCTGGGACCCCTCCTGCTCAGTTGGCGCTGCCGAGCGCGCGAAGGCCGCGAGCACCTGCCGACAGCTCCGGCATCCGTCGAGGTGAGCCATCAGGGCGCGCTGGCCGCCGGAAGCCAGACGCCCCTCGACGAGCTCAGCGAGCTGGTTCTCGTCGAGGCAGCCGCCCATGCCCCCTTCCTCGCTGACCATTCGCATGCCCCTATCGCCCAGAGCCTCTGCATGCTGCGGGTCGAGATGGAGGCTCAGCTCTGCCGAGCCGGCAGGAAGATGGCGACCGGCTTGCTCGGACGGCCAGGCCGCGTCTGAGCCCGCGGCCCGAGATCTCAAGAGAGGCAATCAGCGTCGGGGGCTCGGTGCGTCGCATGGCGCGGCTATGCTACCTGAAGCTCTTGCCCCCTGGGCATCTTGGCGTTCAAGGCTCTGGAGCGTCGCCTTCGCCCGGCTCAGGAGGAAGGCGAAGGCCCTGGTGGAGAGCCTGGGGAGACGGCCAGGCCCTCATCAGCCTCGGGCAGCCACAGATAGAAGGTGCTGCCGGCGCCGGGCACGGACTCGACCCAGAGCCGCCCGTGGTGCGCCTCGACCAGGCCCTTGGCGATGAAGAGGCCCAGCCCCAGCCCGCTGCGCTTCTGCCGGGCCCGGCTGGTCTGGTAGTAGCGGTCGAAGAGCCGGGGGAGATCTTCGGCGGCGATGCCCGCGCCCCGGTCGCGCACCGCGACGGTGGCCCCACCCCGCGCCTCGGACACGGTGATCTCGATGAGCGCGCCCTCGGGCGAGTACTTGGCCGCGTTCTCGACGAGGTTGGTGAGCACCTGCTCGATGCGCACCACATCGGCGAGCACCGCGCCGGAGCTTCCATCGATGAAGGTCCTCACCGGATGCGCTCCGAGCGCAGGCTCCAGCTGCTGCACCAGACCCGAGACGAGCGCCGGCATCTGCACCGGGCGGGGGTCGAGCAGGACGCGCCCGCCCTCGATGCGCGCAGCGTCGAGCAGATCGCCGATCAGGTGCTGCAGCCGCAGACCGCTGCGCTTCATCCGCTGCAGGGTCTCCACGGGAGCACGCACCTCCTCGCCCCCCAGGGCCCCCCGCAGAAGCGTCTCGAGCTGCAGCAGCATCGTCTGCAACGGGCTGCGCAGGTCATGGGCGACGACCGCCGAGAACTCCTCGCGCACCCGCTCCAGCTCCTTGAACGGGGTCAGGTCCTGGTATGCGACGACCGCCCCGAGCAGTACCCCGGTCTCGCTGCGCACCGGAGCCGCGTTCACGAAGGCCGGCAGCTCGCTCCCATCCGCCCGGGCGACCTTCACCTCCAGGCTCTCGACCGTCTCGCCGCCGAGCGCGCGCATGCCGGGATAGTCGACGAAGGGGAGCGGATCGCCGTCAGGCCGAAGTAGGCGATAGCTGCGGCGCACCGGCCCCTCGCGGGGCAGTCCGAGCAGCCGGCGAGCTGCGGCGTTGCTGAAGGCGATGACGTCGGGGCTGCCGAAGAAGACGATGCCGTGCGGCGCCTGGCGCAGCACCGCGTCGAGCAGCCGGCGCTGCTCGCCGGTGTCGCGGGCGTAGGCCACGGTGAGGGCCGCCTGGGCGCTGAACGCCTCGAGAAGACGCGCATCGTCCTCGGTGAACTCGGCGCCGTCCTCTTTCTCGCTCAGGTAGAAGTTGCCGAAGACCTCCTGGCCCAGCCGCAGTGGCACCCCGAGGAAGGAGCGCATCTGGGGATGGTGGGCAGGGAAGCCCGCCGAGCTCGGGTGACGAGAGAGATCGGCCATGCGCAGCGTCCGCCCCTGGCGGATGACCTCTCCCAGGAGCCCTCGTCCCTGCGGCAGGTGCCCGATCCTCGCCGCCTGCTCGTCACTGACCCCCACCGTGACGAAGTCGGCGAGCTCGCTGCGCTCGCGGTTGAGGACGCCCATCGCGCCATAGCGGGCGCGGATGAGCTCGCAAGCCTGCCCCACCAGCAGCCGCAGCAGCTCGCGCAGCGGCGGCTCGCTTCGGCGCTCGAGGGCCACCTCGGCCAGGGCGCGCATCCCCGAGCGGGCCTTCGTCTCGACCTCGCGGCCGCGGCCAAGGCGGAATGCGTCGCCCCAGGCCCGGCAGGTCGCCGCGAGGACGACCTGCTCCTCCTCGCTCATCGGCGCCCCGCTGCGGCGCGCGACCACCAGGACCCGGGCGGGCTCGCCCTCCTCGTGCAGCGGCCCGATCCTCACGCGGCGCATCCCGCACTCCGCCACCGCGAGCGCCCAGGGCTCCACGAGGTCCTCGACAGGCAAGTCGAGCTCGAGTCGTGCCAGGGCGGCGCCACCGAGGCTATGACGGTCATCGAGATCGGCTTCCAGCCTCGGGCTTTCCAAGCCCTGCCAGAGGCCGAAGCCCGACTCGAGCCCCAGTCGCCCGTCGCGAGAGACGAGGACGGCAAGGGCCTCTGCCCCCAACGCGTAGGCGAGCTCGCCGAGGATCTGCTCTTCGGCCAACCGGAGGGTGTCACCGCGCACGAGCAAGCTGGCGATCCGCCCACCGAGCTCCAGGAGCGGCCGCGCGCCAAGCGAGAGCAGCTCCAGCCGGAGGCCATCGGAGCGGACCCTCAGATGCAACGGATGCCCCGGCGGCGCCAACCAGACTTGGGCCTCCTCGAAGCGCTCCCCCTGGAGGAGCCTCGTGAACGGCAGCGCCGGCCCCGTCAGCCTCTGCCCGTTGCGGCCAAGGATGACGAAGTGCTCGATGAGGGCCGGATCCTGA
>JACRCT010000166.1 GCA_016218885.1 Deltaproteobacteria bacterium
AGAGCCCGGTCGCGGGGGTGGCTGGGCTTGGCAACTCTAGTGCGGCGACGTCGACGCCCTAGCCAAATGAGGCGCATGCGCGCTGGAAAAACACTGTCAGTGCGTCGGCTCCACCCATGCGAAGATGCTGCGGCGTTGCGTGGAAAGGGAGGGAACGACCATGGGAGCGAAGAAGGCATTGAGGCGGGCGGAGGGGCTGACCAAGGAGCAGGCCGCCAAGGTTGCCGAGAAGATCCTCACGGGAACTGTCACGCGCCTACGGGAGACGATGGAGGAGGTGGGCCGGACCCTCTTCCTCGACGTCTTTGGCGGTGACGAGGCGGCCTATCGCTCGAGGAGCCGGCACAAGGCTCAATCGCTACGGATGATTGCCGCCCACGATGGCATGCGCGAGGCCGGG
The DNA here is from genome assembly GCA_016218885.1 of Deltaproteobacteria bacterium. Classification (GTDB taxonomy): domain Bacteria; phylum Myxococcota; class Myxococcia; order Myxococcales; family UBA5297; genus JACRCT01. The sequence goes on from JACRCT010000166.1 coordinate 401, forward strand.
TGGAGCGCCACGAGCCTCGACCGGGCGGTCGAGATCTTCCTGATGTCGAAGGTCCACGACGGCTTCCAGGCCTGGCCGCATCTCCTGACGAGCCACCTCGTGACCGTCATCGGGCTCGCGCCGGAGAAGCAGAAGAAGCTTCTCGACCAGGCCGAGGAGGAGCGCTGGACGGTGGCCCGGCTCGAGCTGGAGACGGGCAAGCGGCGCCCGCAGCCGCCGCCGCGGACGCCCGAACCGTTAGGTGCGCCGGGCTCGGCCAGTCCGCAGAAGGTGCTGGGCGAGCTGGACCAGGCCCGGAAGACCATCGAGGACTGGATGGACTTCTCGAGCGGTCTGGCCACGCGCCTGATCGAGGCGGGCATCGTCCCCGACGACACCGCGGCGATGGGGATGATGCTGTTCGACCTCTACAACGCGCTCGGCACCTTCCAGGAGAAGCTCGAGCAGAAGCGCTCGCCGCGAAGCCTCGCGAAGGCGACCGGGAAGATCCTCGCGATGGGAAAGGGCCGCACGCCCAGCGCCAAGGCGACCGGGTTGAAGCGCGCGAAGGGGCGCGGATAGCGGGACGATCTCTCGCAGCCGCGCTTATGTCCGAGCCACGACCGTGAGCGTGGGCTCGTGTCCGAGCCACGACCGTGAGGGTGGGCTCGTGTCCGAGCCACGAGCGTGAGGGTGGGCTCGTGTCCGAGCCACGACCGTGAGGGAGTGGGCAAACGAGGAAGGGCGGGGGAGAGAACCCCCGCCCTTCGCAATCGCAGGATGCGGCCCGAGGCTAGAAGCGCGCCTGGAGCATCATGTTGAAGCCCAGGATGTCGGCCTTCTCGCGAGTGGGCTGGGAGACGCCGATGGCGTCGTCCTTGAAGGTGTACCGGTTGTTGTCGCGGTTGTAGAAGAGCTCGCCGATGACGGCGAAGTACTCGGACAGGTCCCAGCGCATCGTGCCCTTGATCGAGTAGATGAGCGAGACGTCGGCGCCGCTGGGGAGGATGACGAAGGTGTTCACGTCACGGACCACGACGGTGCGTTGGCCCTGGTTCGCGGGAGGAGGGTTGTTGCCGCCGAGATCGCCGCTGCTGCTGTAGGTCGCGGGCATCTGCACGCCGCCGACGAGGCCCGGGGTCAGGTGCAGGCGCTCGAAGTAGTAGTCAAAGCCCACGGCGATGAACTTCTCGTCGCCGAGCTCGGTGCCCTCGGGGAAGTCGACGAAGGGCGGGAAGCCGGGCACGTTGAACTGCACGAAGGACAGGCTGCGCACCAGGGCGAGCACGTTGAAGCGCCAGAAGTCGTACTTGGCGCGCAGCTGCAGGGCGCTGGCGAAGGCGCTCTGCACCGTGGTTTGGCCGAAGACGTCGGGGTCGGCCAAGGTCTGCTCGAGGTAGCTGCCCTCGAGCGCGGCGGTCATCGAGAACCCGCCCGGATAGGCCTCGGGCTTGAAGAGGCGGGTGGGCAGGTCGGGATCATTCTTGTAGAGGGCGAAGTCGACCGAGCTGCCCACCGGTGCGCCGTGGTGGTAGACGAGCTGGCTGGAGAGGCCGCGGGCGCGAACTGGTGCGCCGAGCACGCTGGTCTGGGGGTTGACGCCCTTCATGAACCAGCCGCCGGAGAGGTCGAAGCGCAGCCAGCGCGTGATGTCCACGCCGGCGCCCGCGAGCACGCCGTAGTTGGCCTCCTGCTCGTGGATCTCATCGTTGAGGATGATGGTCGACTTCATGCCCACGTAGCCATAGACGAGCTGGTCGGGGGCGAGCTCCTGGGCGTACTGCAGCTTGGCGCCGGGCACCGCGCCGCTGCGGCCGGGGAACATCTCTGACCCGCCCCAGGAGATCTTGTAGGCGTAGCCGAGGCGGAAGCGGTCGGCCGAGAGCGGGAACCCCGTGAGGGTCACGCCCTCGCGCTCGTTCCAGCCCTTGGGCGTGTACTTGAGCGACACGTAGCTCGAGGCGTCGGAGAGCAACACCGCGTTGTTGAAGTCGGCGCTCGAGGTCTTCTCGCGCGAAACGAGCAGGTTGAGCGCCAGCGCGGCCTCGGTGGTCAGCCCCTCGAAGAAGGCCGGGGCCTTCTTGTAGAGCACCAGGTTGGAGAGCGACTCGAACCCCGAGTACTTGGTGTTGAAGTTGTCATAGAACTGCGTGTTGGTGCTGTTGGCCGAGCCGAAGCGGGCCCCGGGGTTCGAGGGCGTGGTCTCGCCCGGCCCGGCGAGCACGTTGTCGTCGGTGAACAGCAGGGTCACGCGGGTGTCCACGAAGTCGCCCGCGCGGGCCCCCATGGGCACGCTGGCCGCGACCAGGGCGACGGCGACGGCGAGCCTGCGGCAGATGGACGGCATGCTTCCTCCAGCTCTCTGATGTCGGCGCCTCTAGAAAGACGCCCGGGTTCGCTGCGTTCAAAAAATCGAGTCGGCCTCGCGGGGAGCCACCTATTGCTCGGCGTCAGGGCACTTGGGGCACTTGCCGCCGTTCTCCGGGGTCGGGCACTTCGACCCCGACTCGGCCCGGCAGCACACGTCTTGCTCGTCACGCGCCAGGATCAGCCAGCGCGGCCGGGCCGCCTGCACCTGTCGCAAGATGCCGGTGATGTCCACGCGGCAGCCGGCGTACTCCGGCTTGCCGAACTCGCGCGGATCGAGCTCGGGGATGGCGTCGCGGGTGGAGACGTTGATGCGGGTCTGCCACTGGTCCTCGAGCTGCACCAGCCACTGGCCATAGGTCTGGAAGGTGTTGAGCTCGGAGCACACCTTGCCTTGGAAGGCGTTGCGGCCGGTGACGCAGTCGCGGTTGCACTCGCAGTCCTCGGTGTCCTTGCCGTTGGGGTCGCAGAACCAGCTGGCACCGTTGAAGTCCCCGCAGCCGTCCGGGCCGTTGGGCACGTTCCAGCGGAAGGGCGGGATGGAGCCGTTGCCGTTGGCGTCGCAGTTGGTGAAGACCGTGCTCGGCAAGATGTTGTAGAGCTTCACGACCGCGCTCTCCAAGGACTCGATCTCGATGTTCTTGTTGGAGTACGCGAAGAGCTGCTCCATCCACTGGGAGGCCGGGGCGGGCACGGCCTTCCACGTCGCGGTCTTGCTCAGGCGGTAGCCCGAGGTGGGACCGCACTCGCAGGCCCCGGTGGAGGAGTTGCAGCGCTCGCCGATGGGACAGGTGACGTTGCCGCAGGGATCGGAGGGTTTGACGCAGCGCTGCTGCACGCACCATTGCCCCGCCGAGCACGGCGATTCCGGGCAGGTCCCGACGCACTTGTTCTGCGAGGCATCGCAACGCGAGCCGGGGATGGTCGCCGCGCAGCTGTCATAGGGGACCGTCTGGCAGGCGCACTGCTGGTCGGAGTTGCACACGAACCCCGGCGGGCAGCTCTTGCCGCCGCAGGAGTGCACGCAGCGCAGGCTGTTCCTGGGGGCGGCATTGCTGTCGCAGTGGGAGAGCGGGTCGCCCTGCGCGCAGGTGTCGGTGTAGCTGGAGAAGTCGAGCAGGTAGGGCTTGGGCAGATCCTGGAGCCGGGGCAGGCCCTCCTTGCGGACCCAGCTCGGGAAGACCATCTGCGTGTCTCCCGAGAACTCTTGCACCGTGCCGGTGACGGAGTGCACTCGATCGCCCACGAACAGGTTGTCGGGATAGTTGTAGTTGTAGACGTACATGTGCCCGAAGGTCCCGGGCATCGTCCGGTGCCCGGTGGGATCGTCGGTGTAGAAAGGGTCGTTGACCGGGGCCGAGATGAGGTCGGTGCAGTAGAAGCCCTCGGCGAAGATGGCGGAGACGATCATGTCGCCGGCGGGATAGGGCGTGTCGATGGTCAGGAAGTTGCCCACGAACGGCGAGGCCTTGTTGTTCCATCCGGGGCTCGCCTGCTGGCACCCCGGGGCCGCTGGAAAGCCCGGTTCCTTGCCGGGCAGCAGCTGGGTGTCGGCGAGCGAGGGAGAGGCGAACCACAGCGGGTCGCTCACGCCGGCGGCGTAGGTGCGGCCCCCGTCATGCTCCTGCCAGGCGGCATCCAGGCCCTCCGGGGACGGCCCGGCGTCGAACTCCACCCCGGCGTCGGGCAGTGGGGCATTCTCGTCGTCGCCCTCCTCGCTCGGCAGCACGAACACCGGAGCCGGCGGTGAGTCCTGCGCCCAGAGCACGGTCGGCCCGAAGACCTTCTCTACCAGCACGAAGCCCCGCGCGACGCCGTCCCGCATCTCGAGCATGCGGGGATCGGTCTTGCGCAGCACGCTGATGTTCCCCTCCTCGATCTGGGTCACCAAGGGGTCGGCCAGCGGGCCGGCGGCGACCACGTGGCCGGGAGTCACGCGGAAGGAGATGGGCTTCTGGAAGCTGAGGAGGTTGACGCCGGCCTCGTCCAGCGCGGTGACCTCGACCTCCAGCAGCGCGCCCACCCGCGGCATGCCCATGGGGGCGGTCTGGCTCCAGCTCTTGAAGGAGGTGCTCCCGTCGGAGCTGAAGGACTGCACCGACTTGACCTGCACGCGGAACGACTCCACCCGGTGGGGCAGCTCGTAGGTCTCGCCGGTGCATTCACAGCCGGCGAGCGGGGCCAGTCCGAGCAGAGCCCAGAGGGCGAGACGTCGATAGGTGGGGCTGCTCACTTGACCCTCCGGCCGATGCGCCCGTCTTCCTCGCCGATGGCGATGGCCATGCGCGTGGGGGCGGAGCAGAAGTTCTTCAGCTCCCGCGGGATGTGCCCGCAGGCCTTCTCGTCCCCCGTCACCACGTCCTCGCAGGTGCACTTGCCGACCGACAGGCTGCAGAAGTCGCGCAGCGTCTCGTTGATCGTCCCGCCGCAGGCCCGCTCGTCACCGGCCAGCA
>JACRCT010000167.1 GCA_016218885.1 Deltaproteobacteria bacterium
CAACGTCAACGTCAACGTGATCGACGTGAAGTCGGACCTTGCTGCGCTATCCTCTATCCATCGTGTGCCCTGTCAGACGCCTCCTGGTTCTCCTCTCGCTGCTGCTCGCGGCGCTGCTGCCCGTCGCGGCGGCGGCGGGAGAGCTCAGGGTGCACGTCTTCGACGTCGGTCAAGGCGACGCGATGCTCATCGTCTCGCCCGCGGGCAAGACCGTGCTGGTCGACGCTGGACCCCGCGAGGCCTCGCCGCGCCTGATGGCGCGGCTCCATGCTCTGGTCAAAGGCCAGATAGACCTTGAGCTGATGACGCACCCCCATGCAGATCACATCGGCGGAATGGAGGACGTGCTCAAGAGCCTGGGGGCGAGAATCTTCATGGAGCCGGGCTTCGACCACCCCTCGCCGCTCTACAGCCAGCTGCTGAAGACCGTGGAGAGCAAAGGTATCGCGCTCAAGGTGGGCAAGGCCGGCAACAACGTCGAGATTGGCGGTGGGGCGAGCATGCACCTGCTCGCGCCCTCGTCGCCGCAATTGTCGGGCACGCGTTCGGACGCCAATGCCAACTCCATCGTCTTGAGGCTGAGCTACGGCAAGACCGCCTTCTACCTTGCCGCCGACTCCGAGGCCGAGACCGAGCGGCGCATCTTGGAGGCGGGCGAGGAGCTTGCCTCCGACGTCTACAAAGTCGCCCATCACGCCAGCCGCCACAGCAGTACCGCGGAGCTGCTCGAGAAGGTCCGCCCTGCCGTGGCCGTGGTCTCGGTGGGGGCAGGCAACGAGTATGGCCACCCTACTCGCGAGACCCTCGATCGCCTGGAGGCCGTACACGCCCGGGTGCTGCGGACCGACCTCGACGGAGAGATCGTGTTCAGGAGCGACGGGGAGCGAGTCAGCTTCTCCATCGAAAAGGAGGGTGGGCTGGCGCCCATCGAGAGCCTGCCTGTTGTACAGAAGCCATCTGCAGCGGTGGGTGCAGACGTCTCCAAGAGGAAGAGCGTGCGCGCCGCGGCGCCCGCCTCCAAGCCGCGCTCGTCCGTGGTTGCTCGGCCACGCCCCGAGAAGAGGGAGAAGCCTGTCCCGTCCCCGGAGCAGGACCGCGCCGGGCCGCCCGACCTGGGCGACACGCAGGAGCAACCCGAGCCGCCGGTGGCGGCCGTTGCCAGGCACGAGGCGCCTCCCCCTTCTCCAGACGGCTACGTCGCGAGCAAGAATTCGCAGGTCTACCATCGACCCGAGTGCCACAACGCCGCGCGCATCAAGCCCGAGAACGTGCTGCACTTCGTTACCCGGGAAGAGGCTGAAGGCTCGGCTCGTCGCCCGGCGAAGGACTGCAATCCTTGACCGAAGCCGACCGGGAGGGCTCGATGACCGCACCGTTCGTGGACCGCATCGAGGGCGAGATCGCGGTGCTCGTGATCGACGGACAGGAGCAGCGCGTGCCGGTGGCGCAGCTCCCGCCAGGTGCGAAGGAGGGGGCCTTCCTCACGCCCGATCTCAAGGCCGTCGACCCGCAGGCGGCCGAGGCGCTGAAGGCGGAGATCCAGGCGCGTCGCGACCGGCTCAGAGAGAAGGACGACGACGGCGACTTCTCGCTGTAGCCGCTGGGCCTGCCGAAGTGCAGGCGGGCGGCTTGCCTCGCCATCCTCCCCATCTTCTCTGCGTCGTGCAGCCGCATTGCCGCTTCGCGCTCGCGCGTGCGCGGAGCTAAGCTCATCGGCATGGCATTGGATCTCTACGAGGAGCTCTCCGCCCTTACCAAGGCTCTCGACGCGGGCGGCCTTCCCTATGCGGTCTGTGGAGGGTTGGCAGTCGCGATCCACGGAGCGCCGAGGTTCACCAAGGACCTCGATCTGCTGGTGCTTCCAGGCGACGTGGAGCGGGTCAAGGCCACCGCCAAGGCCTTGGGATTCGTAGCCGAATCGCTCCCCATGCGCCTCAAGCCCACGGGAGAGATGCATCGGGTCATCAAGTTCGCTCCGTCGGGAGAGGTGCTTGCTCTCGACCTCTTGCTTGTCGACGCGGAGCTCGAGCCGGTCTGGAACACGAGGGTACAGCTGAGTGCCGACGGCCGGAGCCTCTGGGTCGTCTCGCGCAAGGCCTTGCTGTCGATGAAGCTCGCCTCGGGGCGACCGCAGGACCTTCTCGACGCCCAAAAGCTCGCGGAGACCGAGTGATGCCTGTCGACATGAGCCCCGAAGCCGTCAGCCGCCGTCTGCGTGAAGCGAGCCGGCTGAGCGTGCTCCGGCCTCCCTACCCACCGCGCGTCGACATGAGCCCGAAGGGCGTCGAGGGCAGGCTCCGCGAGGTCGCTCAGCTGCATGCACTGGAGCACAGGCTGCGCGCCCTGAAGCCGGCAGCAGCGGGTGCGAGCGCTCTGGAGCCCCATTGAGCTCCTGGGGCTCGAGGCCGCTCCACTCACCTTGAAGGCAGGCATCGCAGCCAAAGGGCGCAGCGCGAATCCCGCCGCGGGGCCTTGCGCACGAGCTCGGCCAAGCAACAGCCAGACCCTCTCCCTTTGGGAGAGGGCAGGGTGAGGGATTTCGTCGGTCGGCACGTGTGCTTCCCACTCCCCAACCCTCTCCCAGAGGGAGAGGGAGCAGGTTCGCGCTCGGGGAGAATGGCCGAGCTTGAGAGCGAATCCCGGCGCCGCGGCTCGAGCCGCTCTGGATGCCTGGCGACACTCTTGGTATGAGTCGCGGCGGCTCTTCGGGACCCGTCGAGCTGCTTCACTGCTGGGCTCGGGAAGCAGGGCCAAGCTCGCTGCAATGATCTGCTCGACGAGGGATCGCGACTCTTCGGAGGTGGTACATGAGCGCCCGCCAATGGCACCTTGCGGTCTGTGCGACGTTGCCGTGGCTTCTGGTCGGCGGCCCGGCTCTGGCCGAGCCCGTCTCCCGCGAGACGCCGCCTGCGTGTCGGGACCTCGTCGACCAGCTGCTGACTCCCACTCGGGAAGCGCTGCTCCAACCCGAGGACTTCGGCACGCCCGACGAGCCGGGGGTGATCCTGCTGCGGGAGTCCCTGCGGTCCGTCGACGCCACCGGAAGAGGCTGCCTCGTCGTCCACGACGTGCTGCAAGCCCGAAACGCCGCCGGAGCCGAGGCGCTGGCCCGGAAGATGTACCAGTTCAAGCGCTCGAATCAGCGGATCCACCTGATCGTCGCCCAGTCGATCCAGCCGGACGGGAGCCGCAGGCCCTTGGGGGCGGACGCTGCCTTCCTGCAGTCACCGCAGCCAGAGGCCGACTCCGGCATCTACTCGGATCTCGGCCAGCTCGTCCTCGTCTTCCCCCACGTCAAGCCACAGACGGTGACCGAGTCGGTGGTCGTCATCGAGGACATCGAGCCACGCATTCCCGGGGAGTACACGGGCCTGGTGGTCCTCGACACCGGCTGGAGCCTGGCGCGCCAACGCCACGTCCTGGAGCTGAGCCCGCCGCTCGCCGAGCGTCTGAAGATGGTCCCTCTCGGGCAGTTGGTTCCGGAGCCGAAGAAGGAGATCGTCGCGGGCAAGCGCCTGCGCGTGGTCTGGGAGGGCACGCGCGTCAGCCGCAAGCCGTACGAGCCGTCGCAGGCACCGCTCGACCAGGTGGGGCCCGCGGTGTGGCTGACCACCCTGGCGGACTGGAAGGTCCTGGGCCGCTGGTATGAGGGTCTGCTGCGCGGGCGGGACGCGCTGGGGCCGGCGCTGGAGGCCCAAGTCGAGGGGTGGCTCGAGCACGTCTTCGGCCGCAGCGAGCGGATCGCGACCCTGTACTCCAAGGTCGCCCGCGACGTGCGCTACACCGGTCTGGAGTTCGGGCTCGCCGGATACCAGCCCCACCAGCCCGCCGAGGTGTGGGCGAACCGCTATGGGGACTGCAAGGACAAGTCGAACCTCCTGCGCGTCATGCTGCGCAAGGCGGGAATCACCTCCTACCTGGCGCTGCTCAACACCGATCACGCCGGAAGGGTCGAGCCCAACGCGCCGAGCGAGGCTCAATTCGACCACGTCGTCCTGGCCATTCCCGAGCCGTCTGGCGGCTACCTGTTCTGCGACCCGACGATCGCCTACGGACGGCCCGGGCTGCTCGGGCCCAGCGCCGCCGACCGCGACGTGCTGGTGCTCAAGGAGACCGGGCCTGAGCTCGCCCGCACTCCCGTGATCGACGCCGGGGAGCTCGGGTTCGACCTCGACCTCGATCTCTCGCCGCAGGGGAGCCTCTCGGGCTGGCTCAACCTGGAAGCGACGGGCTACTTCGGCGCGATCTACGCCGACACCTTCGCCGGGGAGAGCCGGCCCGCATTGCGCAGCCGCGCCCACGCGATGCTGCAGGGCTTCTTCCGCGGGGCGGAGCTCATCGACGTGGAGACCCTGCCGCCGGAGCGGTTCGAGGGGGTGCAGCGGTTGCGCGCCTACTTCCTGGTCAAGGCGGTCGACCAGGAGAGCGCGGAGGAGATCTCCCTGCGCTTCCCCTGGGACGACGATCTGCTCCCTGAGCTGGGGGACCGGCGCGAGCGGCGCACTTCCTATTGGCAGTGGTCCGCTACGCGTCGGGTGAGTGCGCGCATCCGCCTGCCCGCAGGACGTGAAGCCGTCGGGCTGTCACGCCCCTTCTCGGTCGAGACGCCGGCCTTGAGGGCCGAGGCGGGCTGGCAGGCGCAGCCCGGCGTCCTGAGCGCGAAGCTGGCCTACCGCACTCCGCTCTCGGTGGTGGCGCCCGACCGGTTCGAGCTGCTCTACAATGCCGTGCGCTCCCTCAAAGCCTGGCTCGACAAGCCGGTCTCGGTCCGGCTCACCGCGGCCAATCCGGCGGCGGCGAGGGCTCCGCAGGCCGCGGCCACCCTAAACCTCTCCGATTTCCCGCTCATGCCCACCGCCGACGGGCAGATCGAGCTCGCCGAGCACCGCTATCCGCTGGAGTCGAGCCCCGCGCTGCGCCGCGAGGCCTTCCTCAAGGTCCTGCACTGGTTCCCTGCCGACAAGGCTGCGGCCTTCCGGGCGCGACTGGGGCTGGCCGAGATCGACCTGGATCAGGACCCCAAGGATGCTCCAGCGCTGGAGCGGGTCCGACAGCTCCTCATGGAGGCCAAGGGGCAGATCGATGCTTCGGTCTATGCCTGGGGAGAATTCCTCTGGGCGGGTTGGCTCGAAGACGTAGGCCGCAAGCAGGAGGCTCTCGGCATCTTCTCGCGGCTCGCGGCGGACAAGACCCTCTCCGGCTTCCGACGTGCCTGGTCGGCGGTGAGGGCGGGGTCCCTCGCGCTCGAGCGCTCGCCGGTGGAGGCGGAGCGGCTCTTGCGCGAGAACCTCGAGCTGGACCCCCAGGCCGCGCCCGAGCACTACCGTCTCCTCGGGGAGGCGCTGGTCCAGCAGGGCAAGTCCGCCGAGCTCCAGAGTCTGCTCAAAGCGCTGCTCGAGCGCGACTCCGAGCTCGCTGCCCGGGTCCTGGCTGGAATGATGGCCGCCGGGCGCAAGGCGGTCGAGGAGGGTCGGCTGGAGCAGGCCCGTTCCTACGCCCAGGCTCTCTCCCCTCTCGTGGCCGGCAAGGAGGCGCTCGCCAAGGAGGTGAAGGAGCTCCAGCAGGCGATCGAGGCCTTCGGGACTCACCAGAAGATCGCGGCGTCGCTCCAGCGTCGGCTCAGCGAGCGCCGCCCCGCGTGGTGGCCCGCGGAGGCTGCGGCGGCGAAGACTGGCTCCCGGGAGGAGCTCATCGCGGCGGTCGAGGCGCTGGAGGAGTCGGGCCCGACCGCGGACTACCTGCGCAAGAGCGTCGAGCTGCTCACGCGGTTCCCTCCCGACCCCGAGCAGTTCCCGCGCCGGCTGTGGCTCATCGCCGCCCACCTGGAGCGGATGGATGACGAGGCGCTCTTCGAGTCGCTGCTGGGCCTCTGCGAGCAGCTGCCGCCCAGCGATCCCTATCGATGGGAGGGACGCATCACGCGGGTTCGCCACCAGCTGCGCAAGGGGGAATACGCCGCTGCGCTGGCAACCAGCGTCCAGATCGCCTCCGACCCGAAAGCTCCGCCGGCCTTCAGGCATGCCGCCCTGCGCGTCCAGGGCGAAGTGCACGAAGCCAAGGGGGACTTCCGCCGCGCCCTGGAGACCTACCGCAAGCTGGAGGAGAGCCCGGAGCTGAACCCCCACAATTGGGACGCGCTGCTGCGAGCGGTGTTCCTGGCCCTGGAGACCGACCAGCCCGACGAGGCCCTGCGGATCCTGGCCTTGATGAAGGCCCAAGCGAAGGTGGCGCTCGCAGAAGTGAGCTGCACCGAGCAGCTCAAGGATCTCTTCGACCTGGTCGAGTCGGGCAAGGCCAAGGCGTTCTGGAAGCGCCAAGAGGGTTGGTGGCCGGCGTGGCAGCGCCTGGAGTCCCGCACCGGTCTCTCTCCACGGACCGGTGGCGTCGAGGCGCCTCTCATCCGCGACCTCCTGGCGCTCGGCCAGCAGCTCGGGGCCAGCCTGGGGGCCAAGAATCGCGGAGGAGCCCTCGAGATCGTCCGGACCCTCGCTCACGCCGCGCGCTGGCAGCCGCGGATGGTGGTCGAGCTGGCAGGCATCGTCTACACCGTGCGCGGCGTCGTGCCGGACCTCTTCGCAGACCTCCACGCCCTGGCGATCGCCATGCTCTCCGGGTTCGAGGCCCCGGACCGGCAGCTCGTCAAGGCGAGCCAGGTTCAGCTGGCTGCACACCTCTTCGACGCCCAGCAGACCGCGAAGGCCCTCGAGCTGGCCAAGAGCTTCCGCGCCGAATTCCAGGAGGAGGATGCACTCCGCGGGGCGATGAACCGGCTCCTGGCCTTGGCCGCCATTCGCGAGAAGCGGGAGCTCGAACCAGCCGCTGCAGCGCTCGGGCAGGCGCTGGCCAACCCGGCGGGGACCGAGCAGCGCACGATGACGGTGGACCTCTTGGCGCAGCTGCTCCATCAGCTCGGCCGGATAGCCGACGAGAAGGCCCTCCTCCAGCGGGAGGTGGAGCACCCAGACGTGAAGAAGGAGGCCGACGCCCTCCGCGCCCTGACGGCGCGCCTGCAGGCCGTGATCGTCGAGGAGAAGCGCAACCAGACCTTCGGCCCGGCGGTCGCGCGCTGGGTTCGCCGCTTCAAGCCGGCCTGGTACGAACACGCCCAGCCCAAGGAGCTGGACGCGGCGCGCTTCCCCGACCTCGACAAGGCTCTGGAGAACCCTCCCCGCGAGCAGATGCCGGCAGAGCGGGCCAAGCTGGGGCTGCTCGTCCTGCAGGATCCTGCGCAGCCGAGTGCGCGCCGCGTCGCGGCCCTGGATCTGACGCTCAAGAGCCTGGTCGTCCTCTCCGCTCGGCACAGCGAGGTCGACGCCCTCTACCGTGCGCTCTACGAGGACGCCGACTTCGAAGAGTCGCTGCGCATCCGGTGGTACTGGTGGCACGTGGTCGACGTGGCCTTCGCGGGCCTCGAGGTGGAGCAGCTGGCGGCGCATCCACTGGCCAAGAAGCTCAACGAGACCGCGAGGGCATACCTGGCGCACTACCGCGACTACGCCCGCGTCGACAAGGGCTCGGCGGAGGCGCTCAAAGCGTTCATCGATGGGCTGCTCGACTCCGGCCCTCTCGGCGCGGTGCAGGCCGAGCAGCTCAGGAGCGCGTTCGCGCGGCTGAGCCAGCTCGGCGCGCTCGAGCTGGCCCAAGCCGCCTATGAGAAGACCACCACGTTGGCCCTTGCTCCCGACGTGGGCCGGGAGCCGGCCGCGGTCCGCCTGGAGCTGCTCAAGCGCCTCAACCGGGCGCGACGCCTGGTGCCGCGGCGTGAAGAGCTGCGCCGGGGGGTGCTCGAGGCGGTCCCCGACGCGCAGACCCGCGCTCCTCCGGGCCTGGCCGATCTACGGGACTGGGACCACACGTACCTCTTGGATCCCGCCTCCGCCTTCCGGGCCCGCTTGCACCTGGTGAAGGAGCGCAAGGAGGACCTCGAGGACTCCTGGTTCTGGATGGACCTCGCCCGGGACGTCGAGCATCACCTCAAGCTCAAGGGGCTCACCGTGCGGCTCTGCCTGGCCATGCTTGCCCAGGCCCCGGACGACGAGGAGCGCGCCACGGCCATCGGCCTGGCGACACTGGCTTGGGACATCGACGACGACTCGCAGCGCGCCGAGATGCTCGAGCAGCTCCAGCCCTACCGCGACGCTTCGAAGCATCCCCAGGCCTCCTCCGCCATCCGCCGTGTGGATCTCCGCATCGCCCTGCGAACCGGAGGAGCGGCCGAGCTCGAGGTGGCCATGGCCGCCATGGAGGACGCCAAGGGTGTGAAGGCCCCCGAGGCCGTCCAGCGTGCCCGCATCGTCGATGGCTTGCGGCGCAAGGACGGGGCCGGGTTGAAGCAGGTGCTGGCAAGCCTCTCGCCAGATGCGCTCTTGGATTCCCGCCGCCTTGCGACCACTCTGAGTGCCCTCAAGCTCGCACAGATGAAGGAGGAGGAGGCGTTGGTGCGCGAGGCCGCCGAAAAGCAGCTCTACCAGGCGAAGCTGTCGTCCTGGTCGGCTCCGACGACCCTGGAGGCCTTGCGCGCGGTGGAGCTGGCACAGGCTCTGGAGAGCCCCGGTGCCTTGCCCCGCGAGTGGTACGCCGAGCAGCAGCGGGTCATCAAGGAGCCGATGGTGGCAGGCTCCCTGGCCATCCACGAAGCGCGGGAGCGCAAGGACTGGGCGCGCGTCCTCAGGTTGGCTGACGAGCGGATCTCCCGCATGCCCACGCTCTACTCCAGCTACTGGGACAGGGCGGAGGCGTTGCTGAAGCTGGGCAGGAAGAAGGAGGCCGTCCCTGCGCTCGAGGTCTTCGTCCGC
>JACRCT010000191.1 GCA_016218885.1 Deltaproteobacteria bacterium
CCCGCGCGGGTCCGCTGATCTGCGCGGTGTCGTGTCCCAATGGCCGAACGCGCCCCTCCTCGTCGAGCACGGCCCAGAGCACCCGCGCTCGGCCCGCCCGCCCCGTGACGGGGGCCGCCAGAGCGAGCCACAGGGACCGGCGGCGAACCCGGGAGGCCCCGGCCAGCGACAGCAAGAACGGGCGAGCGAAGATCTCGAAGGCCGCCAGACAAGCGGAAGGGCTGCCCGGCAAGCCCAATACCGGCTTGTCACCTGCCCGGGCGAAGAGGAAGGGCTTGCCAGGCTTGAGCGCGACGCCGTGGATGAGGATCTGCGCGCCCAGTCGCTCGAGGGCACGCGGGACGCAATCCTTCTCGCCCACCGAGACCCCCGCGGTGGTGATGACCACGTCCGACCGCTCGCTCGCCCGGGTGAGCATCAGGGCTATCTCTTCGGGGTCGTCCGGCGCGGTGCCGCGCTGGACAAGACACCCCAGCGCCTCGAGAGCGCCCTGAATCGCAGCTCCATTGGAGTCGGGGATCAGGCCCCGCGCGATCTCGTCGCCGGTGGAAATCAGCGCCACGCGCGGTCTGGCGACGACCGGCACCGCCGGTAGTCCCAAGGCAGTGCACAAGCCGCATTGGCGAGGCCCGAGCCTCATCCCCGCTGGAAGCGCCAGCGCGCCCGCGGCGACGTCCTCCCCGGCCCGACGCACATTCTCGCCTGACAGGGGCGGCCTCCGAAAGCCGACCGTCCCTTCACTCTCCTCGCCAAGCTCCTCGCAAACCACCGCGTCGGCTCCTTCGGGGAGCGGAGCACCGGTGAAGATGCGGGCGGCCTCCCAAGGGCCCAGCTCGGCTCCAGGCAAGTCGCCTGCGAAGAGGCGCTTGCCCACCTTCAAGCGGGCCCCCAGAGCGGCCTCCCGGGTGCGCACGGCCCATCCGTCCATGGCAGAGCAGGCGAAAGCAGGCACCGGCCCGGGCGCGGCAATCGGCCTGGCGAGCCAGCGGCCCGAGGCCTGGGAGCGAGGAACCTCCTCGATGCCAAGGGGCCGGGCGGCGGCCAGGACGATCTGCTGGGCAGCGGAGACCCCGTGCATTCTTCGGCTCCTCCTTCGAGGGGCGCAGGCCGGCGAGGCGAGCACCAAGGCCGTACGTTAACGTCGAGCGAGGGCCACATGAAGCGGATCGTCGCCGGCCTGGACGGATCCGACGCGTCGCAGCGCGCCGCAGCGCTCGCGCTCGAGCTGTCGCGCCAGCTTGAGGCCCGCTTGTTCTTGGTCACGGTCGTGCCGCCGGTCCCGGTCCCCCAGGGCGGCGGGCGGCAGGAGGGCGAGCGCGCCGAAGCGGAGTCGATTCTCTCGCGCAGCCTGGCCCTGTTGGAAGCCAAAGGCTCCGTCGTAGAGCGAGTGGTCCTGACCGGCGAGCCGGCGGAGGCGCTCTGCGAGCTGGCACGAGCGGAGGACGTCGTGCTGGTCGCCGTGGGCCGCAGCGGGCGGGGCGCCGTCTCCCGGCTGCTGCTGGGCAGCGTGAGCGATCGACTCGTCAGGCGCTGCCCGCGGCCGGTGCTGGTGGTCCATTAGATGCTGGACCGATTCATCTAGACCTTCGCTCCAGGGCTCAGGCGGGCGAGACGCCCGCGTGCCAGGAGGAAGGCTCTTCAGCGCGCAGGGTCTGCGACCACCAGGAAATGCAGTAGCGCCCCGGTCGAGGTGCCGACCAGGAAGGAGAGACCGTCGGGAGCGAAGGCGGCAGCGGTAGGCTGCTCACCGTTGGCCTGCAGATCGACGCGATCAGTCTCCCGCGCGGAGCGGGTCGCCCAGAGCCGCAGCGCGCCATCGGCTCCCGCTCCCAGCAGAAGGTCGCCCCGCTTCGAGAAGGCGAGGAGCCGCAGATCCGCCGGCGCTCGGACCGTGGACAGCAGCCTGCCCTCCGAGGCATCCCAGATCTCGAGGGACTCGGACCCGGGAGACCCGGTCGGCGAGGTGACCATGGCCGCCTGAGTCCCGTCGCTCGTGAGGAGCACGGTGTGGGCCAACCTCCCGGGTCGCCGCATCGTCCGCAAGGCTCTCCCGGTCGCGCTCTCCCGCAGCGTCGGGCCATCGGCGAGATCGGTCACCAGCGCGACGCGGCCGTCCCCCGAGAGCGTCGCCGCCGTCGCCAGACGAGTGAACCAGCTCGAGCCGACCTCCTTGCCGGTCTCCGCGTCCCACGCGGCGACCCGCTCGAGGCTCGCCGAGACGACCGAGCGCCCCTCTGCAGAGAAGCTCACGGCGAGCACCCCGCGGTGCGGGCCGATGACTCCCATCGGCGCCAGCCGCGCCAAGTCCCATTGACGAACGAGCCCGAAGGCATCGCCGATGACCACTCGCCCGCCGGAGGGTTGGAAGGCCACGGCGCGAACCTGCGGAGCATGGCCTCGAAAGACGAATAGCTCTTTGCCGGACGCAGAATCCCAGAGACGGGCGGTGCCGTCCGCTGCCGCCGTCAGGACCTGATTCCCGTCCCCCGAGTACCCTATTGCTTCGATGAGTCCATGGTGACCGCTGCCATGCCTTAGAAGTGAACCGGTCTGCAGATCCCAGAGCGTGAGGCCCCCTCCGCTGCTGGTCAGCAGACGACGGCCATCGAGGGAGAAGGCGGAGGCTACCAAGCCCTCCTCCGCGTCGCCTGGGGACAGTGCCACCCCACCGTTGAGCAGGTCCCAGCTTTGAAGCTCCCCCCGATCGGCGCTCCCACCCCGCGCGCTTGCCGAGCGAACCTCGGCTGCCAAGCAAACCACGGCCAGCGCCGTCCCGCCGTCCGGAGCGAAGCCGACCCCGAGCACCCGGGGCGCCGAGCCGAGCTTCTGCTCCTCCTGCGTGGCAAGGTCGGTGAGCGTCACCCCTATCCCCTCCCGGCCGACCAGAAGGCGCGCACCGTCGGGCGAGACAGCTACCGCCAGCGCCTCGGCGGCGCCGACCGTCCCCAGGGTCGTCACGACTCGCGCCTTGGCCAGGTCCCAGACGCGGACCGTTCCGTCGTCGCTGGACGAGGCAAGCCGCGAGCCATCCGCGAAGAACGCGAGGGCGCGCACCACGTCCTGGTGGCCCGGCAGGTAGAGGCTGCGGCCCGGGCCCAGGCTCCAGACCCGAACCGTTCCGTCCTCGCCACCCGAGGCCACTCGCCGCCCGTCGGGCGTCCAGGCCAGTGCGGTCACCTCTCCCTGATGGCGCTTGAAGGTACGGCGGGGCTTGGCGGTGTCTGGATCCCACACGGTGATCGACCCGTCGTGCCCGCCCATCGCCAGATGCCCGTCAACCGGCGAGAAGGCGAGGCTGGAGATTCCATCCTGGGAAATCGGCGACAGTACCCGGAGCTGGCGCCCCGTCTCCAGGTCCCAGATCCGCACAGGGCTGCCGGGCTCCGCCGAGGCCGCCCTCAGGCCATTCGCCGAGACGGCCAGCATGTTTGCGTTCGAGCGCAGCAGGTATCCGCCCCAAGCACCGGCGAAGCGGGCCTTGCGCGTGTGAACGAGAGAACGGAGAGGCTCGGGCAGGTCGGCGTGCGCTGGCGCCGCCAGCGGCACCAGCCTAGGTTCGGCCCTGGCGGCACCGGAGGCGAAGACCATTGCGATGACCAGCAAGGCCGTGGCGAGGCTACGCGATCGCATGACGCCGAGCGTTCTACTCCCGCCCGAGGAATCTGGCCACGACACCCCAAAGGGGTGTCACCCCTCCTCGGAGTCGGCATGCTAAGGTCCGCCGCTGCAGCTAGGCGTTCGGACCTCCTCCTGCGACGCACCTAGAGCCCCCTTCCTCGATCAGCGGAGAAGTCATGAGCCACCCTGAACCATTTCGGATCCGCAGTGTAGAACCCATCCACCTCATCGCGCCCGACCGGCGGCGCGAAGCCCTGGAGCAGGCGGGCCACAACCTCTTCAAGGTCCCGGCCCGCGACGTCTTCATCGATCTGCTGACCGACTCCGGCACCGGCTGCATGAGTGATCAGCAGTGGGCCTCTCTGCACTGCGCCGACGAGAGCTATGCCGGCTCGGCCAGCTTCGAGCGCTTCCAGGCCGCGGTCCGCGACGTGACCGGCTTCCCGGAGGTCATCCCCACGCATCAGGGCCGCGCCGCGGAGCGCATCGTCTGCGAGACGCTGCTCACGCCCGGCGACGTGGTGGTCTCCAACGGCCTGTTCGACACCACCCACGCCAACGTGGATCGGGTCAAGGCCATCGGCATGGACCTGCCGGACCCCGCCGCGCTGCGCAACCACGACCCCTCGCCGCTCAAGGGCGCGATCGACCTCAAGGGCCTGGAGAGTGCCTTGGAGAAGGAGCGGGTGCGCTTCGCGGTGCTCACCTGCACCTCCAACTCCTTCGGCGGCCACCCGGTCCCGTTAAGCAATGCTCGGGAGGCCTCGCGGCTGTGCCATGCGCGGGGCGTCCCGCTGTTCATCGACGCGGCCCGCTTCTCGGAGAACGCAGGGATGCTCGCGCGCCGAGACCCCGACTGCCGCGGGCGAGCCTCTCGCGAGATTGCCCGCGAGATCTTCTCGCTCGCCGATGGCTGCATGATGAGCGCCAAGAAGAACGGGTTGGCGCACATCGGGGGCTTCATCGCCTTGCGCGACAAGACCCTGGCCGACAAGCTGCGCGAGAACCTGATCGTCACCGAGGGCTTCGAGACCTATGGCGGCCTGGCCGGGCGAGACCTCGACGCCATCGCGATCGGCCTCAAGGAGTCACTCGACGAGGATATGCTCGGCCAGCGGCTTGGCCAGGTGGAGCGCTTCCACGCATCCCTGCAGACCCACGGCATCCCCGTGGTGCTGCCCGCGGGAGGCCACGCGGTCTACGTGGACGCCGCGGCGCTGTTCCCGCACATCCCCGCCGAGCAGTTCCCGGGCCACGTGCTGGCCTGCGCGCTCTACCTCGAAGGAGGCGTGCGCACCTGCGAGATCGGCTCGCTGATGTTCCCGCCGGGCGCCCGGCCCAAGGGCTCCCCCGAGCTCACCCGCCTCGCCATCCCCTGGCGAACGTACACCGACGCGCACCTCGAGCACGTGGCCGAGACGCTGACCCGGATCGCCGCAAAGAAGGCGAGCCTGCACGGGATGAAGGTCGTCAGCGCGCCCCCTGCGCTACGGCACTTCCGGGCCGTGCTCGCCCCGGTGGGATGAGCCCCCATCAAGGACCACGACCATGCCCACCACTCTCGAGAACCTGAAGACCGCCTTCGCCGGCGAGAGCCAAGCCAACCGCAGGTACCTGGCCTACGCGCGCAAGGCGGAGCAGGACGGCTTCCCCAACGTCGCCCGGCTCTTCCGCGCCGCCGCCGAGGCCGAGACCACCCACGCGCTGGCGCACCTGCAGGCGATGGGCGGAGTCTCCGGCACCGTCGAAAACCTCAAGGACGCCATCCAGGGAGAGACCTACGAGGCCAAGGAGATGTACCCGCCGATGCTCGCCCAGGCCCAGCAGGAGGGGCACCGCGGCAAGGCGATGATCGGCATGGCGATGAAGGTCGAGCAGGTCCACGCCGACCTCTACCAGCGGGCGCTGGAAGCGGTGCTCACCGGCAACGACCTCCAGGCGGCTGAGATCTACGTCTGCCCCATCTGTGGCCACGTCGAGCTGGGCGCGCCCTCGCAGCGCTGCCCGGTTTGCAACGCGGCGCCGGAGAAGTATCAGAAGGTGAGCTGAGCGCCCGGACCTTCCCCAGGTCTCGCAGGCGGCCAGGGAGGCTTGCTCCGAGTTCCCCCGCCGTCTGCGCCGCTCAGAGCGCCTTCGCCGTCAGGATCCCCCGGCCGATCGCCATCAGCCCTCCGGCGATGAGCAGCAGCGCGCCCCCGATCCCCACCAGGGGCAAGGCGAACCCCGGCTGGGGCCTGCGGCGATTGATGATCAGCATCGAGTGCGCGAGCCCCACGGCGAGCAGCATCGAGACCACATGGCCGGCGAGCGCGGGATACCAGGCGCCGGCGACGACGAGGACCAGGCCGAGAAGGACCTGGAGGTCCAGCAGCCCTACGAATGCCGAGCCCAGAGCCCGGTCCGCTGGTGCGAACGAAGCCCTCCGCGCAGAACCCAACCCAAGCTTCACGAGGGCCGCCACGGCCACCGCGAGGACCAGGTAGCGCGTGACGGAGTGGACCTTGAGGACGATGAGGAGGGGATTCATGGGACGGATCTAACGCCTGGTCCTGCCCAGCGCGAGCCGGCCTGCGTCCCCGCCCTCTGCCAGGGGTTCACCAACGGACTCGCCGCCTGCCTCATCTGCAGATCTCGGCTGAGGAGGACCCGGTGGTCTCCGTGGTCGGAAGCACTTTCATCCCGCTGTCGAGGCGCCCTACCCGCAGGCGCAGGACCCAGAGCGGCCACACCCGCTTCAGCTTCTCCTGGTGGTGACCCTCCATCGACTCGATCCAGAACTGGTCGAGCTCGAGGGCGTACTTGCCAGCGGGCGGAACCTTGGCCAGGAAGCGTCGAAAGGGATCGACCAGATAGCCCTCCTCGATCTGGTCGACCCCGGCGAGGAACGCGAAGACGGGATTGCTCTCCATGAGCACCTTGGAGCGAGCACGCACGAGCTCGAAGGTCCAGGCAGCGTCTGCGGTGGTGACGTGGCGGGCAGCCACCTCATCCTTGGGCGGCGGTTCGGGATCGGCGATGAGCTCTCCGTGGGCACGGCGCCGCTCCCGATCGAAGGCCGCGAGCTGCGAGCGAGCAGACGGGAAGTCACCCGTCTCGATCTTCTTCTTCTCGCGACCGACGATCTTCCAGTCATCGATTCGGTAGAGGCGCGAGACGAGCGTCGCCCCGCCCAGCAGCATCGCCAGGCCCTCCTCGTTGCTCTTGCGCGAGAGCGCCTGCAGGAACCTCTCGGTCACGACCCGGGCCGGGTCCCGGGTGGCGAGATCCACCTCGACGGCTTTCACCCCGGCTCGCGGTGGATGCGGCCGCTCGAGCTCCTTGGCCGGCTTGGACTGGAGCTCGTCGGAACCTTGGGGCCTCTTCACTGGCTTGCCCGGCTTGGCTCCGCCGCCACCCTTCGCCCGTTTGCCAGAACCCGCCTTGGCAACGCGGGACGAGCCCGGGCTAGCAGCGGCCGCCGCGTGTGCGGCCCCTGCCGCAACCAGCAGCGGCACCATCCCACACACCAGCAGCCGGCGCTTGCGACGAGTCTCCAGTGGGGGCCCCTGTGCTCGAGGTGACGTGGCCCAGCACAACAACATGTCCCCCGACACCGTTCAACCGCTCCCACCGTCGTCCTGAGCCCGGCCGTGGGCCCTCGGGGGGCCTGCCCCCTACCAGAGTCGCTGCAGGACCGAGTGCCTCGATGCCCGCCCCGCTGCTACCCGCAGGCGGAGTCATCGCCTTCCAGCGACAGGTCTGGCAACCTCGCACCTCGTCGCTACGCCAGCCGACTCGATCGCTCTTCGCCAATAGACCTGTTCCCAGGGGCGAGGACGCAAAGGACCAAGGCCATGAAGGACATCGTCCAGGATCCCAAGCTCATCGCGCGCTGCGGCCTGTACTGCGGCGCCTGCCCCTCGTACCGCAAGGGCCGCTGCCCCGGTTGCCGTGAGAACGCCAAGGCGAGCTGGTGCAAGGTGAGGACGTGCTGCGCCGAGCACCGCTACGAAAGCTGCGCGGACTGCCAGGAGCATCCGGACCCGAAGACCTGCCCCAAGTTCCACAACTTCATCGCCCGGACGATCGGATGGGTCCTCAACTCCGACCGGCGGGCGTGCATCTACAAGATCCGCGAGGTCGGCCGCGAAGGCTTCGCGGCATTCATGACCGAGCGCAAGCTCCAGTCGTTACCTCGGCGCTGACCGGGGCGCAGGTCATTCCTTGGCCAACGGCGATGGCGGCGGGCTTGGTCCGAGGAGCCGGGGAGTCAGGTTGCGCGCCGCCTTCAAGCCGTCGCCGTCGCCGTCGCCGTCAACGTCAACGTCACTCGACCAACCGTCGAGTCCGTCGAGGCCGACCGCGCGCGTCCTCTTCTCCCCGGCTGCCGCAGCCAGCCGTGCCATACTGCGCCGCAATTCACCCTCAATCGGAGGTCCGCCATGGGAACCAGGGGTCGCGAAATCATCGGCATGAACGTCGACGAGCTGCTCAAGCTCCTCAACGCCGCCTATGCGAGCGAGTGGCTCGCCTACTACCAGTATTGGCTCGGAGCCAAGCTCATCAAGGGCCCCATGAAGGACGCGGTGGCAGCCGAGCTCAACCTCCACGCCACCGAGGAGCTGGCCCACGCCCAGCTCCTGGCCACCCGCATCCTGCAGGTCGGCGGGACTCCGGTGCTCGACCCCAAAGGTTGGTTCGAGGCGAGCCCCTGCAAGTACGACTCGCCGGCGGATCCCTACGTCGGCACGCTGCTGGCCCAGAACATCGCCGGCGAGCAGTGCGCCATCACCACCTACAAGCAGCTGATGGACGTCACCAAGGACAAGGACATGGTGACCTACAATCTCGCGCTCACCATCCTCGAGCAGGAGGTCGAGCACGAGGAGGACCTGCAGAGCCTCCAGGAGGATCTCGAGCTGCTGGTCAAGCGCGTCGCCCGCTGAGTCGGGCCTTCGGGGCCGTCTCCGGGGCGCGGCGTCGCGCCCGCCCCGGAAGTGCGGTCCCACGGACGGACCGTGGACTCCCTGCAGAGCCAGCTGACTGCCCTGCCCGTCTTCGTGGTCGGGCTTCTCGCCAGCGTCGCGGCCAGCGCCGGGACGGGGGTGGGTGCGCTGCCCGTGCTCGGGCTGCGCCAGGTCTCGCAGCGGGCCCAGGACATCCTGCAGAGCATCGCCGCGGGCATCATGCTCGCCGCGACCGTCTTCTCCCTCATCACCCCCGGCATCGCCGCGGCCAGCGCGCGCTTCGGCTCACAAGCCTCTGGCGCCCTGATCATCTCTGCGAGCGCCATTTTCGGTGCTCTGGCGGTCCTGCTCGTCAACCGCTATGCCCCGCACGAGCACTTCCTCATCGGCCCTCAGGGCCCTCCCTCCCATCGGCTGCGGCGGACCTGGCTCTTCGTCATCGCCATCACCATCCACAACTTCCCCGAGGGGCTCTCGGTGGGGGTGGGCTTCGGCGGCGGCGACGTGGCCAACGGCCTGGAGCTGACCACGGCCATCTTCCTGCAGAACATCCCCGAGGGCCTGGTCGTCGCCCTGGGGCTGCTGGGGGCCGGCTACCGCGCGCCGTTCTCGGTCTTCGTCTCCTTTGCGACCGGGTTCGTGGAAACCCTGGGCGGCCTGGTGGGCGCGGCCGCGGTGTCCCTGGCGGCCTCGTTCCTGCCTTGGGGCTTGGGCTTCGCCGCCGGGGCCATGCTCTTCGTCATCAGCCACGAGATCATCCCCGAGACCCACCGCAACGGCTTCGAGGAGGACGCGACCTTCGGCCTTTTGGGCGGCTTCCTGATGATGGTGGTCCTGGGCGCGGCCCTGGGCTGACCCTCAGCCGTGATGCAAGCCATGCACGAGCCAGATCTGCGCAGCCCCTGCGGTGATGAGGGCGAGCTGCTGCACCCCGGCGCGCAGCCCGAGCCGGCGGTGCTGCGCGGGGATCAGGTCCGCCGCAGCGACGTAGACGAAGCTCGCCGCGGCGAAAGCCAGCGCGTAGGGCACCGCCTGCTCCACCGCCGCAAGAGCCAGATAGCCAACCACGCCTCCGCCGACCATGGCCAGCCCCGACCCGACGTTGAACAGCAAGGCCTTGCGGCGGCTGAAGCCGGAGTGCAGAAGCACCGCGAAGTCTCCCATCTCCTGGGGGATCTCGTGGGCCGCCACCGCGGCCGCGGTGGTGAAGCCCAGCGAGGGGTCCGAGAGGAAGGCGGCGGCGATCAGCAGGCCGTCCACGAAGTTGTGGATGGAGTCGCCGACCACGACCAACCCGCCCGCCATCGAGCGCTCCACCGGATGAGCCGCGCAGGGCTCCTGGTGGCAATGGCGCCACAGCAGGTACTTCTCGAGCACGAAGAAGGCGAGCAGCCCGGCCACGACGACCCCGCCCACGCGCTCCCCGTGCTCCGGCCCCAGGCCGATGAAGGCCTCGGGCAGCAAGCCGATGAATGCCGCCCCGAGCAGCGAGCCGATGGCGAAGCTCACCATCGCCGGGAGCGCTACGCCCCTGGCGCGCTCGGGGACGAGCAGGAAGAGCCCCGCCAGCAGGGTGCTCGCAACGCCGGCGATGACGGTCGCCAGGACGATGCTCCCCAAGAGGCTCACGTAGGCGTAGCCGGGC